>CAZYZC010000179.1:0-1714 GCA_964650985.1 uncultured Planctomycetia bacterium
TATATAACATCATAAGCGTCCCGATAGTGAACGCAAAAGGAGTCGTGCTGGGGTGTTTTGAGATAGCTAATAAGCGCGACCATCTCCCGTTCGACACCCAGGACATATTTATGCTTCAGGGATTGGCCGCCTCGGGAGCCGTGGCTATTGAAAATGCCCGTCTGCTTGAGCAGGAAAAACTTTCGACCATAGCGCTGCGGCGCGAGAGGGACCAGGCCAAGGCGTATTTCGACATAGCCGGGGTCATCATGGTAGTGCTGGATAAAGACCAGGAGGTCGCGCTCATAAACGGTAAGGGGTGCGAGGTGCTGGAATATTCCAGGGAAGAAGTGATAGGAAAGAATTGGTTCGATACATTCGTCCCGGAAATACTGTGCGAAGACGTAAAGGCCGTATTTGGTAAACTTATAAAAGGCGAGACCGAACTTACGGAATATTATGAAAATCCTATAGTAACAAAAAGCGGCGCGGAGAGGATCGTAGCCTGGCACAATACCGCGCTCAAAGACGACGATGGCGCCATAATTGCCGTCTTAAGTTCCGGTGACGATATTACCGAGAAGCGGTGCTACGAAGATAATCAGCATAAGATGCGCGATGAGGTTGAAAGGTCCAATAAGCGCCTCAAGCAGCTGGCCATGAAGGACTATCAGACCGGCCTTTATAACCATCATTATCTAAGCGACATGATAGGGTCGGAATACTACAGGGCGAAGCGTTTCGCCCACCCTCTCTCGGTCATAATGCTCGATATAGACTATTTCAAATCCATAAACGATACTTACGGGCATGAGTTCGGCGATATGGTACTAAAGCAGTTCGCGAAGGCCTTAAGGGGTATGATCCGGAAATACGACACGGTAGTACGGTACGGCGGCGAGGAGTTCGTGGTGGTGTCGTCGGTCATAGACAGGCAAAAGGCTATTGTGTTGGGGCAGAGGATACTCGACGCCATGAATCTCAATAACTTCGGGGATTCGAAACACAATATAAAACTCAAACTCAGTATAGGCATAGCTTCCTATCCGATGGACGGCGCGATAAACGGCATGGATCTCATCAACATGGCGGAGAAGATACTGACCAGGGCGAAAGAGGCCGGAGGCAACAGGGCATATTCGTCGTTTGAGATAAAGAAGGCGCGCAAAGGGGATCCTTCGGCATCCGAATTCGAAGACGTGGCGATACTTAAGGACCGTATAAATAAGCTGACCAAGCGCGGCAACCAGAATCTCGCCGAATCGATATTCGCTTTTGCCAAGACGCTGGAATTGAGAGACCACTATACCGGAGAGCATACCGAGAACACGGTCCATTATTCTACCTTCATTGCAAAGGCCATGGGACTTGCCCCGGAAGATATTGAGCATATACGGCAGGCCTCGATACTTCACGACCTCGGGAAAGTGGGCGTGAGCGACAAGATACTTCATAAGAAGGCGAAGCTGACTAAAAGGGAGTTCGAGGAGATAAAGAGGCATCCGCAGATCGGCGCAGATATAATAAGGCCGGTACACTTCCTTCATGATATAATACCGCTCGTACTTTATCATCACGAGAGATGGGACGGTAAGGGTTACCCTTCAGGCCTGATAGGGCCCGAGATACCGCTCGGGGCCAGGATCATATCCGTGGCCGACGTCTACCAGGCGCTTACCTCGAACAGGCCGTACCGCAAGGCGTTTTCGGAGAAAGAGGCCATTAAGATGATAAA
>CAZYZC010000179.1:1814-3126 GCA_964650985.1 uncultured Planctomycetia bacterium
ATAAAAATAAAAAGAAGAAGGGAAGATAGCCAGTGGCGATAGAAAGAGAAGAGAACGAACTTATAAAGCAGAGATTTTTGAAACTCGACGCGATAACCGCCGAAGGTATTTACGCCTACGGCGGGAAATACGAAACGACTTCGACCATAAAGGAGCTTAAGGATTCCTTCGAGGAGGGGAAGACCGTTTCGCTTGCCGGCAGGATAATGGCCGCCAGGCAGCACGGCAAATCGCTCTTCTACGACATAAGGGACGTCTCGGGGAAGATACAGGCGTACTTCAAGCAGGACATAGTCGGGGAGAAGAATTTCGACTTCACAAAAAATTTCGACATAGGGGACTTCATCGGTATAAAGGGAGATACCTTTAAGACCAGGACCGCAGAGCCTACCGTAATAGTCAAAGAGTTCAAGATCCTCTCCAAGTCCTTAAGGCCGCTTCCGGAAAAATGGCACGGGCTTAAAGATGTGGAGACGCGGCTGAGGCAGCGGTATGTGGATCTCATCATGAACGACGAATCTCGGGATACTTTCATAAAGCGCTCGAAGATCGTTTCGTATGTCCGGAAATTTCTTGATGAGAAAGGATTTCTCGAGGTCGAGACGCCGATGATGCAGTCGATCCCGGGCGGCGCGGCGGGCAAGCCTTTTAAGACTTATCACGAGGCGCTCGGTATAAATCTATACTTGCGGATAGCGCCGGAGCTATTTTTAAAACGTCTGCTGGTCGGAGGGTTAGACCGGGTCTATGAGATAAACAGAAACTTCCGTAACGAAGGCATATCTGTCAGGCATAATCCGGAATTCACGATGCTCGAGGTCTACCAGGCGTATTCCGACTGTGAAGGCATGATGAAATTGACCGAGGACCTGGTAAAAGGGCTCGCCAAGGACGTTCTCGGGAAGACTGTGCTCGAATATCAGGGCAAGACGATCGACCTTTCGAAGTGGGAGAGGGTATCGTTCGCCGAACTCATGAAAGAACAGTTTGATATAACTCCTGCCGACAAGCCGGAGGAGTGGGTAAAGAAGTTAAAGGCCAAAGGCATCGAGATAGACGGTAAGGATATATCGAGGACACAGCTCATAAATATCGTCGGTGAGCTTGTGGAGCCTCGGTGCGGCAATCATCCTGTCTTTGTAGTCGACATGTTCAGGGAGATGTGCCCGCTTGCTAAGACTAAGCCAGACAATCCGGATCTTACCGACAGGTTCGAGCTTTACATGGGCGGTATGGAGATAGCCAACGCCTATTCCGAGTTAAACGACCCGGTCGAACAGTTCAAGCGTTTCAAGGATGAGCTTGCCGGTAA
>CAZYZC010000180.1:0-3118 GCA_964650985.1 uncultured Planctomycetia bacterium
TCGTCACGGGTGAGTCGGTCATCCCTCCTGAAGTCCCGCCTTACAAATTCAATCTGACCACCGTAGATCTCATAAATGCCGGTCCCGCCAGGCTTGAGAAGATATCCAAAGACGGGCAGTTATTCTTAAGCCTGGATGAAATGAAGACGATAAAGAGTTATTTCAAAAAACTTGGACGGAACCCCACCGATTGCGAGCTCGAAACGATAGCCCAGACCTGGAGCGAGCACTGCAAACATAAGACATTCAGGGGATTGATAAAGTACGAGGGCAGGATTATAAAAAACCTCCTAAAGAACACGGTCATGAAAGTCACGGCGGAGCTCAACAAGCCGTGGTGCGTATCTGTATTCAAGGACAACTCCGGGATAATCAGGTTCGACGAGAAAAACGACATATGCTTCAAGGTCGAGACCCATAACCATCCTTCGGCCCTAGAGCCATACGGAGGGGCCGGAACCGGCATAGGAGGCGTCATAAGGGATCCTATGGGCACCGGCCTCGGCGCAAAACCGATAATAAATACCGATATCTTCTGCTTCGGCCCCATGGACTATCCTTATAACAAACTTCCCAAGGGGGCCTTACATCCCAGGCGCGTCATGAAAGGCGTCGTTTCCGGCGTACGCGATTACGGCAACAGAATGGGCATACCGACAACTAACGGGGCGGTCTGTTTCGACGAGGACTTCGTAGGCAACCCTCTCGTATTCTGCGGCAACGTCGGAATAATGCCTAAGAACAAGGCCGACAAGAAAGTCTTTCCGGGAGACCTTGCCGTAGTGGTCGGCGGAAGGACGGGGAGGGACGGGATACACGGCGCCACGTTCTCTTCGGGCGAGCTTACCCATGAATCGGAAGAGGTTTCCGGCTCGGCCGTACAGATAGGCAACCCTATACAGGAAAAGAAGGTGGCCGACACCATGCTGACCGCCAGGGACCGCGGCCTTTACAACTCGATAACGGATTGCGGCGCCGGCGGTTTGTCGAGCGCGATAGGCGAGATGGGCGAAGAGCTGGGCGCCGAGGTATACCTGGATAAGGTGCCGTTAAAATATAAGGGCTTGAGCTACTCCGAGATATGGATATCCGAGGCTCAGGAGAGAATGGTCCTTGCCGTTGACAGTAAAAAAATCGATGAACTCATAGAGGTATTTGCTGCGGAGAATGTGGAGGCTACGGTTATCGGCAAATTTACCGGCGACGGCCGCCTGAGATTATTCTACGCGGGCAATAAAGTATGCGACATGTCCATGAGGTTCATACATGACGGGGGGCCGGCGGTAACCAGAAACGCCGTATGGAAGAAACCTTTATTCAGGGAACCCCGCATTAAAAAGCAGGCCGATCTCACACCGGATCTATTAAAACTACTGGCCAGCCCCAATATAGCCAGCAAGGAATGGATAATACGGCAATATGACCACGAAGTACAGGGTGGCAGCATAATCAAACCGCTGCAGGGCGTGAACGGCGGAGGGCCCGGAGACGCTTCGGTCACGACTCCGGTATTCGGGTCCAAGAAAGGCATAGCGCTGTCCTGCGGCATAAACCCGGATTTCGGGAAGATAGATCCTTACTGGATGGCGGCCGGCGCCATAGACGAGGCCCTGAGGCAGATAATATCCGTCGGAGCTGATCTTTCACGCTGCGCAATACTCGACAACTTCTGCTGGGGCAACACCAATAAACCCGATAGGCTCGGCGGGCTCGTGCGGGCTTCTCAGGCATGTTACGATATAGCGAAAGCCTACGGCGTTCCTTTTATATCCGGCAAAGACAGTTTAAATAACGAATACTCCACCGGAAATAAGACGATATCGATACCGTCGACGCTCCTGATATCCTGTATCGCCGTAGTGAGCGACATCTCAAAGTGCATAACCATGGATATTAAAAAACCGGGTAATTCTCTTTATATGGTGGGGCTGACCTACGATGAGCTGGGCGGGTCCAAGTATTATAAGATTAAAGGTTATACCGGTAATGATGTGCCGAAGGTCGACGCCGCATACGGCAGATCGCTCATGGAAAGGCTGTCGAAGGCGATAGGAAAACGCCTTGTGAGGTCATGCCATGATTGCTCTGAAGGCGGGATGGCCGTCACGCTGGCCGAGATGGCTTTTTCCGGCGGGATCGGCGCCGATATCGATCTAAGCAAATGGGCGCCTCCGAAGAGACAGCCGCAGCTGAGGGCCGAGAAATTTCTATTTTCGGAATCCAATACACGTTTTGTAGTAGAGGTATCGGATGAGGGCAAATTCCTTAAACATATGTCCGGATTCCCCATATGGAAACTCGGAACGACGGTAAAAAACAAGCGCCTGATCATCAGGGACCTTACCGGGAAGGCCGTTATAAACGCCGGCATCGACAGCCTGAAGGCGGCATGGAAGGGGACGTTCGGTAACCTGTAAAATGAAGAAAATAAAAGTACTGATATTGAGAACTGCGGGCACCAACTGCGACAAAGAGACGGCGTTCGCCTTTGAGTCCGCGGGCGCTTCGGCGGAACTGGTCCACGTAAACCGGTTATCCGCGGGCGCCAGGAGCCTCGACGATTACCACATATTGGCCATACCGGGCGGGTTCACGTACGGCGACGACATAGCGAGCGGCAAGATACTCGCCAACGAGCTGAAGTACGCCATAGAGGAAGAGCTCGAGAGATTCGTGAAAGCCGGAAAGCTCATCATAGGGATATGTAACGGCTTCCAGGTCCTGGTCAAGGCGGGGCTCCTGCCGAACCTTACGGGAGATTTCAGGACGATAGAAGCCACGCTGACGCTGAACGATTCCAATAAATTCGAAGACCGCTGGGTATTTTTGAGTAAACCAACGACTATTGACCGGCGGCCAACGACCAAATGTATTTGGACAAAAGGGATAAACGGCGTAATATCCCTGCCTGTGGCGCACGGGGAAGGGAAGTTTATACCTAAAGACGGCGGAGTGCTCAGCCGACTGAAAAAAGACGGCCTTATAGCTCTTCGATACGTTGACGCTAAAGGCAGAAAAACCGGGTATCCCGGTAATCCCAACGGCGCGGTAGATGAAATAGCCGGGATATGCGATCCTACGGGGAGGATATTCGGATTGATGCCCCACCCGGAGAGGC
>CAZYZC010000181.1:0-3111 GCA_964650985.1 uncultured Planctomycetia bacterium
CGAAGAACGTCATGCGCCTGGCCTGATTAGTCCTGTCGACATACTGGTCCGGCACAACTATGTCGAGAGGCCTCATCTCTTTTCGGAGGCTTCCGCAGGCCGATATAGAAATTATCTTCCCGACGCCGAGCTTCTTCATCGCGTAAATATTCGCCCGGTAATTTATTTCGCTTGGAAGTATGCTGTGGCCTTTGCCGTGGCGCGCTAAGAATACGACGTCTTTTCCTTCAAGCGTCCCGGTAACGAAATCATCCGAAGGCTTTCCGAAGGGCGTCGTGACCTTGACCTTACGGACGGCTTTTACGCCTTCCATATCGTAGAATCCGCTGCCGCCGATTACGCCTATCTTGACAGTCATCTTAAACCTCTTTTGGTAGGTCACCCTTAAGGGTGACCTACAATTGTGGATAACTTCGAACTTGTTTAAAGCCTGGCCGCAATGCCGAATAAAGTATTGACGACAAAAAGTTTAAGGAACCATAGGAACAAGAGCGCAAATATAGGAGAGAGATCTATTCCTATCTTATAGCTCGGTATTATCCTACGAAAAGGCGCCAGAAGCGGCTCCGTGACCGTATTAATAAAACTCACTATCGGATTGAACGGATCCGGACTTACCCAGCTAAGCAGCGCCCTTATTATGATAAGCCAGCTCAAGGCGGTAAGTATATATCCGAGAATTACCGCTACCGCCGAGATAAGATTGCCCAATACGAACATATTAGCCTTTCGAAAGTTTCTTTGACTGTACCGCGGCGGCCTTAATAGCCGCCTTTAACGCGCTGCCGACCTTCTTAGCCCTCAATACTTTAAAGGCCGCTTCCGTAGTGCCGCCTTTTGAAGTGACCCTATCGCGCATATCCTTCGGATCGGCGTCGATCGAATCGATAAGCTTGGCGCTTCCCAGAGCGGTCTTGACGACGAGCGTCTTTGCCGTCTTCCTGTCGATCCCCATCGTCACGGCGGAGCGTATAAGCTCTTCCATGAGAGAGAAAAAATACGCCGGGCCCGTCCCGGATATCGCCGTCACGGCGTCCATCAGCTTCTCCTGCACCTCGACAACCGAGCCTATCATCGAGAATATCTCTTTTGCCATCGCTATATCTTTTTTGTCCGCCGAATGCCCGCCGCATACGGCCGAAACGGCCTCGCCTATGACGGCCGGCATATTGGGCATCACCCTTACGACCGGCATATCTTCCCCGACGACCGATTCTATATATTTTGTGGTTATCCCGGCGGCTATCGATATGATGAGCTTCTTCGGAGAAGCGCCTATGGCGACTTCACCGCTCAGAAGAGATTCGAAATCCTTCGGTTTCACGGCGAGTATTATTACATCGGAATACTTCATGACGAGATTATTGTCCGTCTCTACTATCATGCGGTATTTTTTACGTATATAGTCGCGCCTTGTCGAGTCGAATTCGCTGGCCATGATCATCGTGCTCTTCTCTACGGACTCGGACAAACGGCCAAGCAGAGCTTCTCCCATATTACCGCAGCCTATTATCCCGATCTTCTTGTCGATCATATCAAGCCTCCTCTACTTTTTGCTCCCGAATATTAACTGAATATGGCTCTTCCTATCCTTACGATAGTGGAGCCCTCTTCTATAGCCACTTCGAAATCGCCGGTCATGCCCATCGACAGCGCATCATAATCCGCCTCGCGGGCCGAACTCATGCTGTCGCGAAGTTCGCGTAACGCGCGGAAATATTTCCTGACAGACTCCGGATCGCCGGTTTCGGGAGCTATCGTCATGAAACCTTTTATATCTGTATTGCTGTAAAGTGCGCTCTCTTCAAGAATACCGCCTACGTCCCCGGGGCGGGCTCCGAATTTAGTGCCCTCGCCCGACACGTTCACCTGCACGAGCACATCCTGGACCTTGCCGATCTTCCGTGCCTCTTTGTCTATAGCTTCCATTATACGGAGGCTGTCTACTGAATGTATCAGTGAGAATATCTTTACGGCGTCCTTCGCCTTGTTGGTCTGCAGGTGTCCTATCAGGTGCCAGGTCACCCTGTCCCCTATAACCCTGTATTTGGCGGCGGCATCCTGGACGCGGTTCTCGCCTATATCCGTCACCCCGGCAAGTATCGCGGTCTGTATATCCTCGATATCGGCCTCTTTGGTAACCGAGACGAGCTTCACCGCGCTTTCCGGCCGGCCGGATCTCTCGCAACACCTTGCGATTCTTTGTGTTACGTTTTTTAGGTTATCTGCTATCATCGACGGACTAAGGTATCATATCTCCGTAGAAAAGTCAATCGTATTTCGCCTGTGATTCTGCCCGCATACCTGGTTTGCCGTGCGGGCGCATACCTGGTTTGCGGACGAAGTGGATTTTACGCCGGTTTAAATCCTGTTATGACGCGCTCTTTGGCCGGGGGCGGCTCCATGAGCTGGCGGATGGCCTCGAATATGACGAGGATGTCTTTATCATGCCGATTGAATTTATGCTCAAGCTCTCTTAGTTTATCGGCGAGCTCTTTGTGGGTGGCAAGGAAGTGTCTTAACTTTACGAACGCCCGCATTATGGCGATATTGACCTGGATGGCTCGCCTACTACTAAGCACACTGGACAACATAGCTACCCCTTGTTCCGTAAATGCATACGGCAGGTACTTGATATTCTGCCCCTGTTTCAAGGTCACAATTTGTGACCTTGAATTTTGAGCCTCTTCCGGTGTCAATTGGAACATAAAATCCATGGGAAAGCGCTCAATATTGCGTTTTACTGCCTGGATCAGCACTTTTGGTCCGGTACTATAAAGCCTTGCAAGATCTAAACTCAACATCACCTTATGCCCTCTGATAAGATAGATTTTGCTCTCCACCGCTTCCTGCAGCACCAATTCGTCCATACCCCCTCCTTATGTTATGGGAGCACACAATATGCCTCCATATATAAGACTGTAAAATGGATGTTTTTATTGTCCCGCCAAAGTGTATATTAGAATACTCCATTCTAAGAGGTGTTCGGCGGGATCCCGCCCCGTCAGAAAAAGCTAATGGCGGGACAAAAATATTTAGGGGGAATAAAGAATTCTAACCGCGTAGGTTAACCTACGCGGTTAGAATTAGGTCGGATGGGGTTGACTGTTA
>CAZYZC010000182.1:0-3093 GCA_964650985.1 uncultured Planctomycetia bacterium
ATGGAATATAAAAATACATTAAATCTGCCGAAGACCGACTTTCCGATGAAGGCCGACCTGCCGAACAGGGAGCCTAAGATGCTCAAAGCCTGGGAGGATTCGGGGCTCTATCTTAAGATCCGCGCGAAGTCGAAGGGCCGGAAGAAGTACGTGCTTCACGACGGGCCGCCTTACGCGAACGGTTCCATACACATGGGCCACGCCCTTAACAAGATATTGAAAGATATAACCATACGCTACAAGACTATGAGAGGGTACGACTCGCCCTATGTCCCGGGGTGGGATTGCCACGGCCTTCCGGTGGAACACCAGCTATTGAAAGAATTAAAGATAACCAAATATGATATAGATCAGGTTGTCTTCAGAAAGAAGGCTCATGACTACGCGACGAAGTATGTAGCCATACAGCGCGACGAATTTAAGCGACTGGGAATAATGGGGGAGTGGCATCGCCCATACCTCACTCTGTCCAGGAGTTACGAGGCCGGGATCGTGAAGGCCTTCGGCAGGCTGGTAGAAAAAGGCTATATCTACAAGGACTTGAAGCCGGTGAACTGGTGCCCCGTCTGCGAAACGGCGCTGGCCGAGGCGGAGGTCGAGTACGAGGATAAGACGTCGCCGTCGGTGTATGTGAAATTCGAATTGGTAGATGGTAAATCCGTGATCGATAGCCCGCAGTCGAAAACTTATTTCGTGATATGGACCACTACGCCATGGACGCTCGTCGCGAACGTCGCGATCGCGCTGCATCCCGACCTGGACTATGTGCTTGCCAGGGCCGGTGAGGAAAATTATATCATTGCCAAGGCCCTTGTCGAGCGATCGATGGAGAAGTTCGCGATAAAAGACTACGAAGTATTGAATACATTTAAAGGTAAAGAGCTTTCAGGCCTGGAGGCGAAGCATCCTTTTATAGGCCGGACATCGAAGGTCGTACTGGCAGAATATGTATCGATGGAAGACGGCACCGGCTGCGTGCATACCGCTCCGGGGCACGGCCAGGAAGATTACATGACCGGCAAGAGGTACGGCCTTACGACCATAATGCCGGTTGATACCAGGGGAAAGTTTGATAAGACCGCCGGAGATTTAGCCGGCGTGAAAGTCTTTGAGGCAAATAAGCTCATCATAGAAAAGTTAAAAGCATCCGGCCATCTTCTGAAAGAAGAAGAACTTAAGCACTCCTACCCTCATTGCTGGAGGTGTAAGAAACCGATAATGTTCAGGGCTACGGAGCAATACTTTCTGAAGATAGATCATCTGGACCTGCGTAAGACGATGCTTGACGCAATCACGTCTAAGATAAAGTGGATCCCGGGAATAGGCCAGTCGCGAATTCGGGCTATGGTGGACAACAGGCCCGACTGGTGTCTTTCGCGCCAGAGATACTGGGGCGTGCCGATAGTAGCTTTCTACTGTACGGAATGTAAGGAGGTGCTGCTCGAGGCGAAGGTGATAGCCCATGTGGCGGCAATATTTGAGAAAGACGGCGCCGATATATGGTTCTCCAAAAAAGAGGACGAGCTCCTGCCCTCCGGGACAAAGTGCCCGAAATGCGGCGGCGCGCATTTTACGAAAGAGACCGATATACTGGACGTGTGGTTCGATTCCGGCGTAAGCCATCAGACGGTATTGAAGTGCGATAGGCAGCTCGACTATCCGTGCGAACTGTATCTGGAGGGCTCGGACCAGCACAGAGGATGGTTCCAGTCGGCGCTCATAACCGGTATGGCCATCGACGGCCACGCGCCGTATAAGAACGTCCTTACTCACGGATTTGTGGTCGATGGCGCCGGGAAGAAGATGTCGAAGTCGCTCGGCAACGTCATAACCCCCGAGCAAGTCATGAAGAAGTACGGCGCCGATATATTGAGATTGTGGGTCGCTTCCAGCGACTACTCCGAAGACGTCAGGCTCTCGGATGAGATACTGACGCGCCTTGCCGACGCGTACAGGAAGATAAGGAATACTTATAAATATCTTTTGAGCAATCTGTATGACTTCGACCCGGCCACCGACAGCGTGCCGCATAAAGATATGCTTGAGGCGGACAGGTGGATACTGTCGAGGCTGTCGGTGCTCATAAGGGACTGCGCCAAAAACTACGACGCCTTCGCTTTTCATAAGGTTTACAGGGACCTGTACAGCTTCTGCGTCTACGAGGTTTCGTCGGTTTACCTTGATATATTGAAGGACAGGATGTATACTTTTAAGTCCGATTCGCGCCCTCGCAGGAGCGGGCAGAGCGCGATGTTCGAACTTTTGAGCGCGCTCTTAAAGATAGCCGCGCCGCTTTTGGTCATGACGGCCGATGAGGCATGGAGTTATTTAAAGTTTCCGAAGAAGCCGGATTCGGTACATCTGGAAGATTGGCCGGAGGACCGCCATGACAGATGGTTCGACGACGGCCTGAATAAGAAGTGGGAGGCCTTAATAAGGATAAGGGAAGATGTTTTAAAGTCCCTTGAGGAGGCCCGTTCGGCCGGCCGCATAGGCTCGAGCCTGGAGGCCTGCGTCGTGATCACCGCCGGCAACGAGGCCGACAGAAAGCTTTTGGAAGATAACGGCCCGATATTAAGGTACCTGTTCATAGTATCGCAGGCTTCGGTGCCGCCGGCCGCCCATCCCGAAGGGAAGATGAAGGTGTTTGTGGAAAAGGCGAAGGGCGCCAAGTGCCAGAGGTGCTGGAACTACAGTGAGGAGGTCGGGAAGGATGAAGGACATCCCGCTCTTTGCGAGAGATGCGTTAAGGTAGTAGGTGATATTTCCCCGCTGTAGCGGGGTCCCGTAAAGCGGGAAAATGTCACCTGCAAATGGAATTTCTCTAATGGATGAACTGTTACAATAAAAGGAGATCAGGATAAATGTCAAAGGCCAAGAAAGTAAAAAAGATGAAAAAGGTGATAAGGCTTAAGAAATCGAAGAAGATCAGCAGCAATGAGGCGGAGAGATCCGCCCCGAAAGCCAAAAAGATAAAGCGGATGCCGAAATCGGCGCTGAAGATCTATAAGGCCCTCCTTCTGAAGGAGCGCGAAAAGGTCGGCGGGGAGCTTTCGCATATAACCGCGAATACCCTCAATAAGTCCGCCCGCG
>CAZYZC010000183.1:0-3080 GCA_964650985.1 uncultured Planctomycetia bacterium
AGGTATCGAGCTCCATAACGCATATGTACTCGGTCCTGCCGCTCAGGCTGGGGAAGTTCCAGCTAGGCCCTTTCGCGTTCTCATACAAGAGCGATGAATATAAATCGAATCCGGTTTCACTTGAAGTCGTCGAGACCAGGCCCGTCGTCCCGAAGGCCGTTCAAAGGCAGGATGAAGCGATGCCGGTGGATATGGATCTGGATAACAGAATCTTTCTGACCCTCGAAACGACCAAGCAGGTCTCTTACGTAAACGAGCTTGTGCCTATAACCGTGAAGCTTTATGTCAACCGCATGAATGTCAGCGACATACAACTGCCCCTGTTCACCCAGGAAAGCTTCTCCAAGATAGAGTTCAAAGAGCCGAAACAGTACAAGGAGAATATGAACGGCTCCCTGTACGACGTTCTCGAGTTCTCAACCAGCATATTCGGCACGAAACCCGGCGATTATAAGCTCGGGCCCGCCGCAATAAAAGCCAATGTCGTGGTGAGGCGCAGGGCCGCAAGGCGCTCTTCGGGAGATCCGTTTTCGGAGGACTTCACCAGGGACTCTTTTTTCGACGATTTCTTTACCCGGTATGAGCGCCATCCGGTCGAGTTAAAGTCAGAGAGCGTTCAGATATCTGTCCTGCCGCTTCCGGCGCAGGGGCGCCCGGCCAATTTTTCGGGGGCGGTCGGCGACTATCAGTTCATATACGGCGCGAGCCCGACTAAGCTCAAGGCCGGCGACCCGATCACTCTCAAGATGGAGATAAACGGTTCCGGAAACCTCAATACCGTGCTGATGCCGCATATGGCCGCCTCCGACGGGTTCAAGACGTACGATCCACAGGTCAAGACCGGCGAGCACTCCAAGACGTTTACCCAGGTATTGATACCCGCCAGCGAAAATGTCACGGAGATCCCGAAGACCGAATTCAATTTCTTCGACCCGGCGAAGAAGGAATATGTGACGATAAGCCGCGGCCCGATACAGATACAGGTGGAGAAGTCTAAGGAAGAGGCGCCTTCCCAGGTAGTCGGCCCCGCCGTTGAAGATGCGCGGAAGGATCGGCCCCGGGAAGAGCTTGGCCGCGATATGGTGTATATAAAGGAACTGCCGGGCAGGTGGAGGCGGATAGATTATCAGATCTATAAGAAAGGATTTTTGGCGCCCTTCCTGGGCCTGCCGCTTGGCATACTTATATTTCTCGTGATCGTCAGGGGAAGGGCCGACCGCCTCCGCCGCGATACCGCTTATGCGTCGAAATTGAACTCTGTCAAGGCCGCCAGGGCGGGCCTGAAATCCTTAAGAAGATTTCTACGGGCGAAAGATGAAAAGGCTTTTTATGAAAATCTGTTTAACACCCTGCAGGGCTATCTCGGGCACAAGTTACGGATCCCTCCGGCAGGCGTCACCTCCGACTCGGTGGAAGAGATACTCAGTACGAAGGATATGGACGTCGACATACTGACCCAGGTGGTGGGATTGTTCAGGGCCTGCGACGAGGCGCGCTTCGCGATGTCCCGAAAAGAGATCATGCACATGACCGACGACCTGAAGAGGATGGAAGAGGTAATAAATTATTTCGAGCGGAAGAAGGTGCTCTGACATATGAAAAGAACCTTGGTGCTTTTGGTGCTTCTGATATCGGCGGCTTTCGCCGTCTATGCCGACGAGCCGGTGAAGGACGAGAACAGGTCTTTCTATACCGGCAACGTTTATTACGAGAAGAAGGATTACGCGAAGGCCCTGGAGAATTACAGGGCGGCGCTCGATATGGGGATCGAAAGCGGGAGCCTGTATTACAATATGGGCAACGCCTATCTGAAGATGGGGAAGATAGGCTACGCGATACTATCCTATGAAAAGGCCATGCGGCTGATACCGCATGACGGAGATCTGAAGTCGAACAGGATATACGCCAGAGCCTTTTTACCTGACGCCTCGGTTGCCCGGCCTTCCGGCCTGGGTTTTATAGTGGCTCTCGTAAAGCACCCTTTCGAGGGGCTTAATCTGAATGCCGTGGCGATAATGGCGATAGCGCTTTACCTTATCTCCGTGGCGCTGGCGATACTGTTTCTTGTCACTCCGTTTTTCGTGAGGCGGTTAAGAGTATTATTCGTGCTGGCCGTATTCGCGCTCTTATGGACCGGCGTAGTATTCGCGGTCAGGTATTACGAAGAGGAAGTGCTGAAGAAAGGCGTGGTCGTGGTAAAATCGGCGGAAGCCAGGTATGAACCCGTTGAAAGCTCGACCGCGTACTACAAGATTCATGAGGGCAATGAGGTCACGGTGCTCGGGACCAGGGACGGGTGGCGCCACATAAGGCGTTCCGACGGTAAAGCGGCATGGACGAGCGAGGACGCGGTCGAGGAGATATGACGCCTGGCTCATAGCCGATAGTTTACGGCTTTGCGAGAGGCTCGTTCCGAGCGGTTTCGGCCGCATACGCCCCCATTGCCGAAAACACGAATAATACTGCCATGATGACGACTATGGTCTTTCTCATATGTGTGCTTCACTCCCCTTTAAAATTTTGTATATCTAACTTTTAAGTATATATGATATTGACAGGTTAGCCAAGGAGGTGAAAAATATATTTAGCCTTGGAGGCTAATATCCTCCCATAAGGCCGGATCTCTTAACGCCTCCCCGGCATAAAAATTTTTTCAGTATTTTTTAAAAAAAACCTTGACATAAAAAATTGTTTTGCTATAATTGACTAACTCGATTTCATATTTATATACAGTGGAACAGTAGACTTGACGAGTTAATTAGCACTACAACTCCGAGATGGTGTTTTTTTTGTCTTTAAAGGAGCCGCTAGAGTAATTACAGCTAAGCGGCTGCAGTAGCTCAGTCGGTAGAGCACGTCCTTGGTAAGGACGAGGTCATCGGTTCGATCCCGATCTGCAGCTCCATTCGCCTTCGCCATCAATGGTGAAATGGCAGAGGGCTTCGGCGAATGAGCCCGACGAAGCAATGGGGTTCTTGACGATTGGATGCGAAGTCGGGCCAGAACAAAATATAGGAGGAGGAAGTTATGGCAAAAGAAGCCTTTGTAAGATCGAAACCGCACGTGAATATCGGAACGAT
>CAZYZC010000184.1:0-3074 GCA_964650985.1 uncultured Planctomycetia bacterium
ATTCCTGATCAAAATTTACGGCTCAACCCACGTGGCCGGGTAGCCTTTTTACTCTGTAAAATTTATTTAGGCAATATCCCGAAAGCACACCGCCAGCCAAGCTCGCTACGCCTTGCTCGGTAAAGGCGTATGGAGATTGATATGAAAATTTGAGTTGCTGTAGGTAGTCACAATCTGTGACCACCTCATTTTTCTCTATCTTTTACGCGCGCTCATTCCATCCCGGGATGGAATAGTTGGGTCCCGCCTTGACTTCCCCCTCTATATTATGTACAATACATTAGTCAATTAAAGAGGAAAGAAAATATATGAAAGAAAAAGCACAGAAGCTAAAGCTAGGGTTACCGAAAGGCAGTCTTCAGGAAGCCACGGTCAGAATGTTCAAGAAGGCCGGGTTCAATCTGGGGATGAGCGAAAGATCGTATTTCCCGTCGATAGACGATCCGGAGATAGAGTGCATACTCTTCCGGGCGCAGGAGATGTCGCGCTATGTCGAGGACGGCGTAATCGACGTGGGCCTGACCGGAAACGACTGGATCCGCGAGAACGGCTCGAAGGTCGTGCGCGTAGCCGAGCTCATATACGCCAAGCAGAGCATGCGCCCCGTAAGATGGGTGCTGGCGGTCCCTCAAAACTCCAAGGTGAAGAGCGTCAAAGATCTCAAAGGTAAGCATATAGCCACGGAACTTGTAAAGGTCACCAAGGAGTATCTTAGGAAGAATAAAGTGAGTGCCCATGTTGAATTCAGCTGGGGCGCCACCGAAGTTAAAGCTCTGATAGGCCTGGACGCCATAGTGGAGGTCACCGAAACGGGCTCGAGCCTGCGCGCCAATAATCTTAGAGTGATCGCCACGGTATGTGAATCCACGACCCAGCTTATAGCATGCCGTAAGAGCTGGTCCAACCCGTGGAAACGCGACAAGATAGAGAACCTCGCGATGCTTCTTAAGGGCGCGATAGCCGCCGAAGAGAAGGTGGGCCTGAAGATGAACGTCGCGAAGACGGACTTGAAGGCCGTTCTCGCCATACTGCCGGCGATGAAGAGGCCGACGATCTCAAGCCTCTCCGACCCGAACTGGGCCGACGTCGACACGATAATAGACGAGAAGACGGTAAAGTACCTCATTCCCAAACTTAAGAGAGCAGGCGCCCAGGGTATAATTGAGTACCCGTTGAATAAAGTGATCGATTAGTTGTAGCTGAACCGGTTGCGAGGAGGTGAGTGAGATCATGCCTTGCGGAAGAAAGCGCAAACGCGCGAAGATGGCGAAGCACAAGAGGAAAAAAAGGATGAGAAGGGATCGCCATAAGAAGAAATAGTAATTAGGCGTATGCGATTGTAGGGCAGGTTTAAACCTGCCCTACAATCGACTTACTAATCACCGGCCCATGAACTGATGGGTTTTATTGCGAAAGAGAAATGACAAGACCCGGCGCCACGGAACTCAAGAAAAAAGCAGTCGAAATAAGAAAAGACATCCTCAAGATGCTCCTCTCGGCCGGATCGGGGCATACCGGCGGAAGCCTCTCGATGGTCGAGATACTAATTTCGCTATATTATTATAAACTTCGCCATAAGCCCGCCGATCCCAAGTGGAGGGAGCGCGACAGGTTTTTATTATCCAAAGGACACGGGGCTCCGGCTCTGTACGCTGTCCTCGCGGACAGGGGTTATTTCCCGAAGGCGGATCTTGCCGGTTTACGGAAGATGGGTTCGAAGCTCCAGGGCCATCCGCAGAGAGGGCTGGCGGGCGTTGAAATATCGTCGGGCTCGCTCGGCCAGGGATTGTCGATATCGAACGGCATAGCGATGGGGCTGAAGATGGACAAGATAAATTCCAGGGTATATTGCCTCATGGGCGACGGCGAGACGAATGAGGGCCAGGTCTGGGAAGCGGCGATGACCGCCTCTCACTATAAGCTCGATAATGTTTGCGCTATAATAGATCATAATAAATTGCAGATAGACGGATTCTGCTGCGAAATAAAGGACATGGGTTCGTTTCTCCATAAATGGAAAGATTTCGGCTGGCACGCTATAGAAGCGGACGGCCACGATATCGGAAGCATGATGAACGCCCTCGATGAGGCCGAAAAAGTAAAAGGCAGGCCCTCGATGATAGTGGCGCATACGATAAAAGGTAAGGGCGTATCGTTTATTGAAAATAAGGTCGAGTGGCACGGCATAGCGCCGAAGAAGGAAGAGTACGAGCGGGCGATAATTGAGTTGGACACGGAGCTGGATAAAATTTAGGAGAGAAAATGACGCCCCAAAAGTTCAAAGTCTGGTTGATGTACTTAAAGCTCTATAAGGTGAGGGTCCTTATAGGGTTCGCGGTCATATTCCTTATTGCGGCTTCCATCTGGGGAATGATGTCGCTTGAATCCTTCTACCGCAACCAGACGCTGGCGATGATGCCGCTTCAATTTATCATGGTGGCGTTGAACGCGCTCATATTCGTCTATATGTATATGACCATGTTCAGCGGTCGTTTTGGCGGCGTATCAAAGAGCACAAAGATGAAGGGCGACGCCGTAAACGTGAAATGGTCCGACGTTATAGGAATGGACGCCGCGAAGACGGAAGCCTGGGAAGTGGTGCAGCTCATAAAAGACCGCGCCAAGGTAAAGCAGATAGGCGGCAAGATCGTAAAAGGGCTTCTGATGCTGGGGCCGCCAGGCTGCGGCAAGACCTATCTTGCGAAAGCCATAGCCACTGAATCCGGCATGCCGTTCCTTTCTATGGCGGCCAGCGAATTCGTCGAGATGTTCGTGGGCGTCGGCGCCTCGCGCGTAAGGGGGCTCTTTAAAAAAGCAAGGGAGCTCGCTTCCGGTTACGGCGGGTGTATAGTATTCATCGATGAAATGGACGCCATAGGGCGCAACAGGACCTTCAGCCAGTTCGGCGGGCAGGAGACTAATTCCACTCAGAACCAGCTCCTGGTCCAGATAGACGGCCTGCAGGCGAAAGAAGAGAACGTCATAGTGATAGGCGCTACCAACGCTCCCGAGGAGTCGCTCGATCCGGCGCTTCTAAGGCCGGGCCGTTTTGACAGGAAGATCTACATAGACCG
>CAZYZC010000185.1:0-3067 GCA_964650985.1 uncultured Planctomycetia bacterium
GCCGCGGAGTCGCGTTTTATATTTCCGATGGTAAGCCCGGCATGGTCCGTGGCGTAACCGCAGCAGGGCTTTACGTCGCCGCCGGGTAATACGAATAACGCGTTCCCCGGCCCCTTACAATAGTCTTCCTTAAACCATCTGTCGCCCCAGGGGTCACTTAGTCCGGAAGCGCCGCTTACCGGCGACAGGGCTATTCTGACTGTCTTTACAGGCATCCCCTTAAGTCCGGAAAGAAGTTTTTTTAATTTAATAGAGGTCTCTTTTTCGCGGCTGCCGCCGACCCATGCTATGGATACGATATCGGGCCGTCTCCATACGGATACAGCGGTCTTTATGAAGACAGCTATCTTCTTTATCGCCTGCGCGTGAAAAGCGTCTACGCTTGCGCATATATCTCCGTCGTAGCCTGAATCACGCAGCTTCGTCAATACGGCCTCGAGGCCGCCGGCGCTCTTATACCATACTCCGTTTGTCATTATCCGGCCGAAGAGTAGCCCCTCGCGCACGGCCAGCTCCGTGATGCGATACAGGAAATCCGGCGCGAGGAACGGCTCGCCGCCCGTGAAGCTGACCCTCTTTATCCCGGCGCGCTTACACTGCAATAAAAAACTCCCGCATTTTTTTATCGGGAGTTTTTCTGGTGATTTCGGCGTTACGCAGTGGCGGCAGGACAGGTTACAGTCCGCAGTCGGGGAGAATAACACTTCCGTCGGACGAAACCGCATGGAGACCGAGGCTACTTTCTGCTTGTGCGACATCCCTTCCCGTCCGTTTGACTGTTCAGGCGGGATAGGCATTCTCTTTAGAAATTTTCCGCCAGGACCTCGTAGTAGGCCTGTGGGTGCCTGCACGCGGGGCACTCCTTAGGAGCTTCCGCCGCCTCGACCACGTATCCGCAATTTCTGCAGTGCCATTTGACGGCAAGCTTCTTCTTGAATACCTCCGACTTGGCGATGTTATTGACGAGTTTGCGGTATCTCGATTCGTGGAATCTCTCGACCTTAGCTATCTGTTCGAACGACGCTGCGACCTCCGGAAATCCTTCGGCCTTGGCGGTATTGGCGAAATCCGCGTAGAGCACCGTCCACTCCAGATTTTCCCCCGCCGCGGCGGCTTCAAGGTTGGACTTCGTATCTTTTATGGACCCGGCCGGATATGCGGCGGTTACCTCCAGGTCTCCGCCCTCGAGGTACTTGAAGAATATCTTCGCGTGCTCCTTCTCGTTCTCCGCGGTCTCGGCGAATACACCGGATATCTGCTCAAGCCCTTCCTTCTTGGCGGCCGACGCGAAATAAGTATAACGGTTCCTGGCCTGAGATTCTCCGGCAAAAGCCTTCAGCAGATTCTGTTCCGTCTTCGTTCCCCTTAAAGACTTGCCCATCTTACGACCTCCTGATTATACAATCGTAGGGCAGGTTAAAACCTGCCCTACGATCAGATTATTACCGCTGGTGCCTGCAAATCCTGCGCCGTACCTATATTCTTTACTTCAAGCTTCGGATCGATTTTCTTGAGTAACCCTTTAAGCACCTGCCCGGGGCCTATCTCGTAGAATGTCTTTATGCCCGACGCCGCGACGAGCCGGATCGATTCTTCCCACATGGTTTTCGAATTAACCTGGGCTGTCAAATTTTCTTTTATCTTTGCCGGATCGTCCTGAGCCTTTGCGTCAACGTTGCTGATAAACGGGATCGCCGGCTTTAGTATCTGTACTTTTTCGATGTAGTCCTTCAGCTTGTCGCGCGCCGTGGTCATGAGGCTTGAGTGGAACGGGCCGCTCACGTCCAGGATAAGCACGCGTTTTGCGCCCTTTTCTTTGGCGAGGCTCGCGAAGAGCTCGATGTTATTGGTTTTTCCCGATATGACTATCTGCCCGGGACAATTCAGGTTTGCGATCTCGCACCCTATCCCTTTACAGAGCGACTCTACCGCCGGCACATCCATGCCGATTACGCAGGCCATCTTGCCAGGGTTCTTTCGTGACGCGTCCTCCATCAGTTCCCCGCGCTTCCTCACAAGAACGAGCGCGTCTTCGAACGATATCGATCCGGCCGCTACAAGAGCCGTATATTCCCCGAGGCTAAGTCCCAGGCTGAATTTCGGCGTTATTCCGGACCATAAAGGAGACGCTTCAAGAGCCCATAAGGCCGCGACGCTGGCCGTCAGAATGGCCGGTTGGCTGTTTTGCGTCGTAGACAGCTGGTCCTGAGGCCCTTCAAAACATAATTTTTTAAGATCTATCTTGAGTATCTCGTTAGCCCTGTCAAAGACGGTCCTCGCCGCGGCAAAACCGTCATACAGGTCTTTACCCATGCCTACCGTTTGTGCCCCTTGTCCGGGGAATATCAGAGCCGAATCTACCATTCGATTACCATTGCCCCCCATGTCAATCCTCCGCCGAAAGCATCCAGGAGGATCTTGTCGCCCTTCTTGATCCTTTCCTCTTTAACGGCTTCGACCAGAGCTACCGCGCTCGAGGCGGCGGACATGTTTCCGTATTTCGATATATTAAGGTATATCTTGTCCTCGCTTAAACCCATGCGCTTGGCGACGGCGTTCAGTATTCTTATATTGGCCTGGTGCGGTATTACAAGGCTGATATCTTTGGCTGTCAGGCCGAGCGGCTGCGTGGCCTGAAGCGCGGCGTCGGCCATTATCTTCACGGCGTGCCTGAAAAGCTCGGCACCATTCATCTTTATGAAATGCTGTCTTTCATCGACCGACTTATGAGTGGCCGGCATCCTTGACCCGCCAGCCGGCAGCTTTATGAGTTCCCCTTGCCTGCCGTCGGCGCCGAGATAGACGGACAATATGCCGCCCTTATCCACGGGTCCCAATACGGCGGCGCCCGCGCCGTCCCCGAACAGGACGCACGTCGAGCGGTCCTGCCAGTCCGTTACAGCCGAAAGTTTTTCGGCTGCGACGACAAGAGCATGCTTATAGGTTCCGGATTTTATGAATTGGTTCGCTATCGCTATGCCGTATATGAAACCAGAACACGCTACGCTTATATCGAAAGCCGGCACCTGCCTGGCCCCGATCTTTTGCTGGACTAAACATGCGGTCG
>CAZYZC010000186.1:0-3062 GCA_964650985.1 uncultured Planctomycetia bacterium
TATCGGTAGTGGTTATAACGAAGAACGAAGAAGATAATATAGTAGAGTGCCTTAAGAGCGCGTCCTGGGCCGACGAGATAGTGGTGCTCGACGATTATTCGAGCGACAACACCGTCAATCTGGCCAGGCAGTATACCGACAAGATATTCTCCAGGAAGACCGACATCGAGGGGCGCCACAGGAACTATGCCTACAGCCTGGCCAAGAATATATGGGTCTTAAGCCTGGATGCGGACGAGCGCATAAGCCCCGAGCTTGCCGGAGAGATAAAGGGACTCCTTAAGAACGCGCCCAAGGACAAGGTTTACACCACGCCGATAAAGACTTACATAGGGAAGCGCTGGATAGAGCACGGAGGATGGTACCCGGCCGGGAAGACGCGCCTGTTCGACAAAAGGACCTTCAAATACGAAGAGACTGACGTTCATCCCAGGGCATTCTACGAGGGGACGTGCGGACATCTGAAGGGCGACATAGTCCATTACTCCTACAGGGATTACCACGACTATTTCGTGAGCCTGAATAACCAGACCACCCTTGAGGCCAGGAAATGGTTAAGCGAGAAGCGCAAGATCGGCTTTTTAAAGATGTGCCGCAAATTCGCAAGCCGGTTCTTCAAGGGATATGTCCAGAAGCAGGGATACAAGGACGGCCTTCTGGGTTTCATGATCGCCTACGGCAGCGGCCTGTATCAGCTCATGAGCTATGTCAAATACCGGGAGATGGCCGATAATCAAAAAGAGAAGGGCTCTTAACCGTGGGGACGGCCGGTAAAGTCATATTCGTCGACAGGGACGGGGTCATAAATAAGGATCCGGGAGGGTGGACCGAGCACAGCTATGTGACCCGGTGGGGGGACTTCCACTTTCTGGAGGGCGCCTTGGACGCGCTCACGCTCCTTAAAAAGGCCGGATTCAGGGTGGTGATTGTATCCAACCAGGCCGGCGTCGGGAGGAATCTCTTTTCGCGCGAGGACCTGGACAGGGTGACGGTCAAGATGCTCTCGGCCATAAATAATCACGGCGGGATGATAGAGAACGTATATTACTGCATGCACAAAAAGGAGGACAACTGCAACTGCAGGAAGCCGAAGACCGGAATGCTCGAGAATGCCATGGATATGTACGAGGTAAGGCCGCAGGATACCTATTTCGTGGGAGACAGCATCGTCGACGTGGAGGCCGGCGCGAAGCTCGGCATAGAGACCGTCTTCGTCCTGTCCGGGAAGACGTCCCTGGAAGAGTCGCGGAAGTGGCCGATAAAACCGAAGCATGTCTTCAAGAACCTCCTGGAAGCCGCGCGCTGGATAATATCAAAAGAGAAGAGAAGAGCCGAGAGGGCTTTTAAGAGAAAAGAGAGAGGTGACTAAGTTGAGGAAGATACTCATAGTTTACGCCACGGCCGGGATAGGCCATAAGAAAGCTTCTATAGCGGTTAAGAAGGCCCTGGATGAGATAGCGCCTCAGGATACGGAAGTCGCGATCATAGACGCCCTCGATTATACGAACAAATTCTTCAAGTGGTCTTACCTGCAGGCGTACCTGTTCATGGTGAATAAGCTGCCGACCTTCTGGGGCCTCTCATACCACCTGACCGACAACCGTTACGTCAACATTATAGTGTCGAAGATAAGGCGCGTGAATAATTGGCTCAATTCACGCAAGCTGATAAAGTACATCTCCGTGATGAAGCCGGATGTCATAATATCGACGCACTTTTTCGCGAGCGAAGCGGTCGCTTATATAAAATGCTCGGGCAACAGGTGCATGTCGAAGCTTATTACCGTAGTGACGGATTACAGGCTTCACTCCTGGTGGATAGCCGAGGGCACCGATACGTATGTGGTTGCCGGAGACGACGCGGCAAAAGAACTTCTCGATTGGAAGGTGCCCCCGGAAAAGATAAAGGCGCTGGGCATACCCATCGAGCCGGCCTTCTCCAGAAGCCTCGACCGGCAGGCGATCTTCCGCAGCACCGGACTGAAAGAAGGCGTCTTTACGGTCCTCGTCATCGGTGGAGGTTTCGGCGTGGGGCCGATCGAGGCCATAGTGAAGGAGATAGGGAAAGTGTCGGAGAAGGTGCAGGTCGTCGTAATATGCGGGCATAATAAGGATCTCGTAGGAAAGATAAAGGCGCTTAAAGGAACCCTCCCTTGCGATATAAAGACGCTCGGGTTCGTCGACAACGTGTATGAGTATATGGCGGCCTCGGACGTCCTGATATCGAAGTCGGGAGGCATAACGGTAAGCGAAAGCCTGGCCGAGGAGCTGCCGATGATAGTCATAGCGCCGATAATAGGCCAGGAGACGCGGAACTGCGAATTTTTAGTGGAGCATCAAGCGGCGTTCCGGATAAGCCGCGTGGAGGAGCTTAAGGCGATAGTTGAGGATCTCGTGAACCATCCGGATAAGGCGAAGCTGATGAAAGATTCGATCAGGCTTATAAAGAAGCCTATGGCATGTTTTGACGTGGCCAAGCTGGCCCTCGAGAACTGTCATGGAAAATAATCAGCTCAAGGAAGTGATCGGCAGTATAAAAGCCTACATGATGCTTGAGAAAGAGGCCGGCGCGGCGGAATACTATTTTACGAAACCGCCTTCCGGATTAGGTACATTGAAAGCGGAGGTCGATCTCTGTAAAAAGTGCGGGTTGTCCGAGACCCGTAAGAACGTGGTATTCGGAGACGGCAGCGATAAAGCAAAGCTCGTCTTTGTCGGAGAGGCTCCGGGAGAGGACGAGGACATCCAGGGGCTGCCGTTCGTGGGCAGGGCCGGGCAGCTTCTTACGAAGATCATTGAGGCGATGGGTTTAAGGCGTAAGGACGTCTACATTGCCAATATACTGAAATGCAGGCCCCCGGACAACAGGCCCCCGGCGCCTGACGAAATACTCGCCTGCCGCGACAACCTCAGAAGGCAGATAGGCATAATAAAGCCAAAAGTCATATGCACGCTCGGGAAGTTCGCGAGCCAGACGCTCCTTAATACCGAGACCCCTATAAGCGCCCTGCGCGGAAAGTTCGGGGATTATAACGGGATAAAGGTCATGCCGACGTTCCATCC
>CAZYZC010000187.1:0-3060 GCA_964650985.1 uncultured Planctomycetia bacterium
TAAGGCGGACAGATCACTTGTTAGAAAAAGCGGACATCTTGACTATTTAGCTACATAGCCCTGCTTTTTTATTGACGGTGTACCCGCCGTATGTTATATTGCACGATGTATGATAAAAGCTAGAGATGGTTTTCGTGAGAGGAGGCGCTACATAAGGCTCGAGACGCCCGTGGAGCTGTCCTATTTCTCGAATAATGGACAAAAAGTCTCCAAGGCTGACGCCACTAACATATCGGCCGACGGATTGAGGTTCCAGACCAAAGACAAGGGTATAAACGAGGGGGATTCCATCGAGCTTAAGCTTTCCATGACTGGGGCGGCCAATCCGGTGCACGCCAAGGCGGAGGTCGTATGGAAAAAGAGGATCTCGCTTGAGGATGGGTCCCCGTTCGATGTAGGCCTGGAATTCACCTCCATAGAAGAGGACAATAAGAACACTTTTCTGAAGACTCTTTGCGACCTCATGTACGCCATATCCGAAAATCACGGCAAGGGAAAACATAAATGCTCAGAATAATGTGCAAGTCAAAGATACACAGGGCGGCCATAACGAAAGCCGATCTGCATTACGAGGGCTCCATAGGTATCGACAAGCTCCTCCTTGAGGCAGCGGATATAAAGCCGGGCGAAATAGTGCAGGTCGTCAACATCAATAACGGCACCAGGTTTGAGACTTATGCGATCGAAGAGAAGGCGGGAGGCGGCACTATAGGGTTATACGGCGCCGCGGCCCATTTGGGCAAGCCCGGGCACCTGGTTATAATATTATCCTCTGCCCTTGTAGAGGATAAAGATTCAAACCGCTGCAAGGTACGCGTAGTCCACGTAGACCAAAAAAACAGGATCCATGGCCAAGTTAAAGATAAGAGTTTTTCCAGATCCGGCCCTGCGCGTAAAAGCAGATAAGGTCACATCTGTCGGCCCGGCTGAGAGGGAGATATTGGCCGACATGGCCCTCGTGATGTACCTGAACCAGGGCGTGGGGCTTGCCGCAACGCAGGTGGGCATACCTAAATGCCTCGCCGTGATCGACACCGGCGACGGATTGATTAAGCTGATAAACCCGGTAATATTGAAACGGGAGGGCAGCCAGATATCGGAAGAGGGATGCCTTAGCGTACCGGGTGAGTGCATAAAGATAAGACGCTCTAAGATCGTCACCATCAGCTTCCTGAATGAGAACGGAGAGCCGTCGCGCATAAAAGGCGAAGGGCTCCTGGCAAAAGCCATCCAGCATGAGTTGGACCACCTCTCCGGAAAGCTTATACTGGATTATCTGAATCCGATAAAAAAACTCCTGGTACGAACCAAGCGAGGTATACGATGAGCCTGTATGAAAATTTGCAGAACGACATGAAGAGCTCCATGAAGTCGGGGGAGACCGTAAAATTATCGGTCTTAAGAATGGCGATATCGGCGATAAGGCTCTTGGAGATAGATAAGAAACTCAAATCCATAGAGGATGCCGATGTTTCACAGATACTTCAAAAACAGATAAAGCAGCATAAGGACTCCATCGAGCAGTTCGAAAAGGGCAACCGGCCCGACCTGGCCGACAAGGAGAGGTCGGAACTGGTGATACTCCAGACCTATATGCCCAAGCAGATGGCCGAGGATGAGCTTATTAAAATGGTGAAAGAGGCCATCGCCGAGACGGGCGCCTCCACCAAAGCGGACACCGGAAAAGTCATGAAGTGCGTACTTGAAAAGGCCAAGGGCCGGACGGACGGTAAATCCGTGAACCAGGTCGTTCTTGGCATATTAAAATAGGGGACACAATATGCTGAAGAGATCGATTTTGATAGCGTGCGTAGTTGTGGGGCTTTCTTTTGTATCCGCGGCCTTTTCCCTCGCGGCGGACGCCCCCGCGAAGAAGGAAGGTCTCTGGCAGAAGACCAGGAGTTTCATACATAAAATTTTCAGCTACCCCGCCAATGTGATACAGGGTTCCGTCGACGTTGTTGCCGATACCGGTAAAAGCGCCGCCGGAGTCGTTACAAAGGAAGTGAAGACGGCCGGCGAGGCCGTGACCGGCGACGCGGATAAGGCCAAGGAGCTTGTAACCGGGCCTTTGACCGGGACGGCCGAGACTGTCGTAGAGGCGGTAAAGGATATCGCGGAGATACCGGTAGAAGCGGCGAAGGAATAGCGGCGCGCCGGATGCCGATCGAGCCATATCATGATATAAAGGTATGGCTTTTTCTGGGCCTCACAAACCATTTAAGGAAGAATGCATAGATTAAAATTACTGCTGCCTGCGGTCCTTGTAACGGCCGTCCTGACGGCCGCGCTTTATAAGCCCGTCTCAATAGCCGTATTCCATCTGACCGAACCGGCCTTCAAATGTCCCATAAAATTAGGCCCGGGCGAGAGCATAGTAGTGCGCAGCGACGCCGGCGGAGACGGTGCCTTCGGAGCCAAGCGCCGGAACGGCCGGACGCATTCCGGCATAGATATCAAGGCCTCTATAGGAACGCCCGTGTCAGCCTCAAAGAGCGGACTGGCGTTCTGCCTGAACGTCCCGACCGGTTACGGTAAGTATGTACTTATATACCATCCCGATGGTATGCTATCCCTATACGCGCATCTTTCGGAATTTAATATCGAGTCGGCTACAAAAGTGAGGCAGGGCCAGACCATTGGCCTGGTCGGAAATACCGGTAACGCAAGATCCAAAAGGATCGAGCCGCATCTTCATTTTGAGATACGGAAGGACAATTTGCCTCAGGATCCGCTGGATCTGATGAGGTAGGAAAGTTCCTTATGTCGACACGGATAAGAGAAGCGGGGGCGGTCAGTATACTTGACGTTGAAGGCAATATCGACATAAACTCCTCCGAGATCGTGGAGACGGTCGGATGGCTCGTCAACTCCGGCAAGCTCAACATACTCATTAATCTCGAGAACGTCGGTATGGTCGATTATAGCGGGTTATCGATACTGGCGATCGTATATAAGAACGTCATAAATCATAAAGGTAAGCTCAGACTCGTGAATGTGTCCATCGCCGTGACGGAGCTCTTAAAGGTAGCCAAGCTCGATCACGTCTTCGAGATATAT
>CAZYZC010000188.1:0-3059 GCA_964650985.1 uncultured Planctomycetia bacterium
TTATCGGAAGGTCGGGATGTATGACCCTGTAAGCGACGTCCAGATTCGCCTTAAAACATTCCCACAAAAATACCACGGCGTACCAGGCGAACCATAAAAACCTGGACGGCCTTCTTAAATAGTTGGCGCCGCCGAACATATCGCTGGTCATGAACATGACGAAAGCCGCGACCACTATCCCGGGCAGCGCGTTTGTTACGGTAGGCGGCCAGGATAACAGTATCCAGATGGCGAACCACAATACCGACAATATCATCTTCGATATCATTTTAACACCCCCGCGACCATGGCCGCGTAACTCTTGCCGTTCAATACGACCGATACGGCTTCCTTCAATACCGCGTTACCGGTATTCGGCAGAAGGAGTATCCCCATCAGGGCCGATATAATTATCAACGCGACCATAGCGATGCCCATCGATACGGTAACGGCGCCCTGCCTGCCTAGCATCAAGGGTTTGCCGAACATCACCTGTGTGAGCGATCTGAAGTAATAAGCCAGCGTCAGCATGCTGACGGCTGCCGCCACCAGCGCCAGGACCGGGCGGCCCGCCTGTATGCAGGCGATTATTATGATGAGCTTCGACCAGAACCCTCCGAAAGGCGGAACGCCGCATATGGAAAGCGAACCGACGAGTGTCGCCGTACCCGTGACCGGAGAATCCTTCATGACGCCCCTTATCTTCCCCAGATTTCTCGTGCCGGTGAGCCTGGTGATAGCTCCCGAGGCCAGAAAGAGAAGCGGTTTAAAGGCGCTATGATTTAAGAGATGGAATAACGCCCCGAAGACAGCCAGCGGAGTCCCCACTCCGAGCGCGAGCGCCACATATCCGACCTGGCTTATGCTCGAATAGGCGAACAGCCTCTTTATATCGACCTGCACAAACGCCATAATACTGGCGACGATCATCGATGCGACGCCCAAAATTATAAGTACGGTCGAAACCTGCGGCGTCATTGCCAGCATCCCGAAGAATACGCGTAATATAGCGTATATACCGAGCACCTTTATCGAAACCCCTGACAGCATCGCCGATATCGGGGCCGGGGCGGACGAGTGGGCATAAGGAAGCCATGCGTGGAAAGGAACCAGCGCCGCCTTGAGGCTGAACCCCGCCAGAAACAGCGCGGCGGCTAATTTCAGCGCGTTGGCCTGCGGATCGGCGGATACGGCCGACGCTATCATGGCCATGTTAAGCGATGAAGTCTGGGCGTAGACAAGCGCTATTCCGAGCAATATGAAGACGGACGCTACGGCCCCCAGACAGGCGTATTTGAATGCGGCCTCCAGGCTGTCGGGAGCTATGCCGAAAGCCACTAGAAAATATCCGGATATCGCGGCTATCTCCAGGAATATATAAAGCGTGAATATGTCGCCGGATATGAGCACGCCGTTTATGCCCGCAAGCATAAGCATGAAGAGCGACGAGAACTTCCACCGGTCCGTATAGGTATCGAGATATCCTATGGAATATACCACCGCCGTCAGAGCCACTATATTCATCGCCGCGAGGAACAGGCCCGACAGGCCGTCGACCACAAACAGGGACCCGAACGGGGCCTGCCAGCCATAAGGCTTATAGACAAGCACCTTCGATAACGCGACCGCGGAAGCGAGGTAAAGCCCGATGACGGCAAGCGCCGCCGCCGCAACGCACGATATTACGTCGCCGGCCTTCTTGAACTTTTTGCCGAAAGGCGGTATGAGAAAAGCCGCCGCAAGCGGCAGAAATATCATGTATGGCACAAGCGCCTGAGGTGTCATCCTTTAAGCCTGTCTATCTTGGTTATGTCGAACGTCCCGTACTTTTCATATATCCTTATGGCTACCGCCACCAGAAACAGCGCCAGGACCAGGCCCAGCACTATCGAGACCTGCACCATGGCCTGGGGGACCGGATCGACCATATTTTTTATTATCTGGTCTTTGGCGAAGATCGGCGCGCGCCCCTCTTTGCAGTAACCTACGAGTATCAGGAAGAGGTTAACGGCGTACTCCATTATGCCGATACCGATTATAATCTTTATCAGGTTGCGTTTGCGCACCACGCAGAATAATCCTATCGAGAAGAGCACGAAACACAGAATATAAGCGGTCACTTATCATCACCTTTCTTAATACTTAAAGGGCTATTCGGAATTCTTATCGCTCTTCGAAGCCAGGACGAGCGCTATGAATATGGCGAATAATCCCGTCCCCACTATCACCATCTCGCATATAGCCTTTATCTCCTCCGGCACTTTTCCGGTCGCCACGCCCAAAAGGAATATAAAAGCGGCCGGCCCCATCACCATCCTAAGCGTATTGGCGCGGAGCTTCCTTAAAGCCGCCTCCTTGCCGAAGGCCAGCATTATATGCACAAACGCAAGCGCCAGTATGACGCCGCCGGTAAAACCGCCTCCGGGAGATACGCGCCCCGTAGTACCTATATATATACCGTAGATGAGTATGAACGCGAGCGTTAATCTCGTAACGGTCTTGACTATCAGCGTCATGCCCTTATTGGGGCTGTTATAAGCCATCGTCGTCCCCCGACCTTCCTATCTTGCGCGATATAGCCAGTACCCCTACCACCGCGGTAAAGATCGCCGCGACCCCTCCCAGCGTATCGATCGCCCTCGTCTTCATAAGGATGACGGCCACCAGATTTCCCGTTTCTTCCTTAGCCGGCAATTTTCCGGCGATCGGTCCGACCGCGCCGTATAACGACGGCCCGGAGAGATGAATGCCTTTTAACGCGGTATGCACCACCGCAAGAAATATCGCTATAAATAATAATGTCGAGGCCGTATTGAAGAACCAGCGCCCGGACGTGCTGAACGGGACATCCTGTCTGCTGGTTGCGTGGACAAGTATTATAAGGCTCAATATCTCTACGACGAGCTGCAATATCGCCAGATCCGGGGCCTTCAGGAGGAGAAAAGCCATGGCAAGGCCCACTCCCACGGCGCCTATAGCGACGATGCTTGAAAGAAGATCCCTCACCTGCACCGCTATCACCGCCGCGGCTATCATGAATATCAGTACGAGATGTATCTCTGTCACTTGCGCCTACCTCA
>CAZYZC010000189.1:0-3041 GCA_964650985.1 uncultured Planctomycetia bacterium
TATCCTATTTATAAGTTCTTCGGGATCCACAACCGCTATCCCTACCTTGCCGACTACTATCCCGGCCGCGAAATTTGCTATATGCGCCGCCTTCACCGGGTCGGCGCCCGATGCCAGGCCCAGGGTGTACGCGGCTATCACCGTATCGCCGGCGCCGGATACGTCGAAAACCTCCTGCGCGACCGTAGGTATGCGCTCCATCGGCCTTCCCTTGCGGAAGACCGCCATGCCGTTCTCTCCGAGTGTAACGAGGGCTATCTTGCAGCCGACCCTGGACAGCAGCGCCTCGCCCGCCATCCTTAAAGTCCTGTCATCCTTTATCCGGAACCCGACGCAGGCGCCGGCCTCGTGATTATTGGGGGTCATCACCGTTATCCCCTTGTAATACTTGAAATGCTCCTCTTTAGGGTCGACCGATATTATCTTGCCCAGGCGGCTGGCGAGGGGCACTATCTTCCTCAAAAGTTTCGGCGTTATGACTCCTTTACCGTAATCCTCTATTATTACCGCGTCCACCTTCTTTACGATATCTTCCACGCTCTCCATCATACGCCTTACCATGGAATCGTCGAGAGGGTCCGTCTTCTCTTTGTCTATCCTGACGACCTGCTGGTGGCCGGCGACTACGCGGGTCTTTAGTGTCGTGGGCCGCGTTTCGTCGATAAGGACGCCCTGGGTATCGACCCCCTTTTGTTCCAGGGAGCTTTTGAGTACCGCGCCGCGTTCGTCGCCGCCTATCACGCCTACAGAATATACCTTGCTCCCCAGGGAGCTTAAGTTATTTGCGACATTCGACGCCCCGCCCGGCATGAAGCTCTCTTTCCTGACCCAGACGACAGGCACCGGAGCTTCGGGCGATATCCGCGAAACGTCCCCCCATATGAATTCATCCAGTATAAGGTCGCCGACTACCATCACGCTCCGGCTCTTAAATTTCCTGACTATCTTTTCAAGGCTCTTAAAATTCTGTTTTTTCATGTTATATGCTCTCTATTACGGCTCTGTATAAAAGCGGTAGCGATATCTCGTGATGACCCGTGATATTGCAGCTCTTTCCGCCCATAGAGGTGGGCCTCGACAATACGTTCTGCCGCGGCCTGTATTGGTTTATCATGTCAAAGTTTGCAGCCGTAAAAGCCCGGGGCCTGGAATGCAGGTTCCGCGAGACCGTGAGCGCCTTAAGAAAGACCTCCGGGAGCAGTACGGCCGATCCGAAGTTCATGATCACCCCGCCCTCCAGACTGGAAACGCTGTATATGAAGTTCTTGAAATCGAGGAGCGACCCCTCTCCTATGGCCTGCCCGTTCGCCGACGGATGCTGATGTATGATATCGGTGCCTATAGCCACGTGCACCGTCACCGGCACGTCGAGCTCATGACCGTTGGCCAGTATACTTAAACTCCTGTTCGGCAGCTTCGCCTTCGATATCGCCTGGCCGAGCGACTCTCCTATACCTGTACCCCGCCGGAAACCGGCCTCGATGGCTCCGTTTATGAAGGCGGCCGTCTCGGCGGCCATCCCGAAGGACCCGTCCGCGATGCCTTCCCCGACGTCCTCGCTCGTCCTGCCTATCATGGCTATTTCGGTATCGTGTATTATGCCGGCGCCGTTAAGCGCTATGGCTCTTATCACCTTGCGCTTCATCAGGTCTATTATAAGGGGTGACAGTCCGCATTTTATGACATGCGCCCCCATCATGACCATGACCATCCGTTTCTTACGGTAAGCGGAGACTATCGCCTCGACCAGGGACTTGAGATCGTTGGCGGCAAGTATGTGCGGCAGGGAATCGTAAAAATCCCTGAAGGACTCTCCTTTTTCGGCCGTCTTCGCAAAGTCCCTGAGAGCGACCTTGCATTTACGTCCGTCGAGAGGAATGGTCTTTATCTTCCTTAGATCGGCTCTTTGTCTTTTCATGCGCCTTCTCCGTTAGAAGAGGTCATTTTAACATACTTACGAACTGACCGTCAAATACAATAACCATGACCTAAACATTGAAACGTATATTGAGCATATCGCCGTCTTCGACGATATAATCTTTTCCCTTTAGGTAAAGCTTCCCGGAAGACCTCAAGCCGTCCTCTCCCCCCATCGATTCCCACTCGGAATATTTCATGACTTCAGCCCTTATAAACCCCTTCTCGAGGTCGGAATGTATCGCCCCCGCGGCTTCCGGGGCGCTTGAACCGCGCCTTACAGTCCATTGCCTTACTTCATCTTCCCCCACGGTAAAGAACGATATGAGGTCGAGCGTCTTTATGCAGAGCCTTGTGAGGACGTTTATCGCGGGCTCCTTTATGCCGAGCTCTTTCAAAAATGCGCCTCTCTCCTCCTCGGATTCAAGCGCGGCGACTTCATCCTCCAATTTAGCCGATACCTGCATGACGTCTATCCCGGAGGCGGTGAGCTCTTCTTTTATCCGGTCGAAATCCTTCGTATCTTTAAGGCTCGCCTCCGAAACGTTCAGCACCACCAGTAACGCGATTCTCGTGACAAAAGGATAGCTGGATATCACCCTCTTATCTTCGGCGCTTATATCCAGGAGTCTTAGTGGAAGCGTCTTATCCAGATGGGTTTTGAGTTTTACCAGGACCTCTTTTTCCCTGACCGCGGTCTCTTCTTTGGTCTTCACGATCGTCTTCTCGAGCTTCTCAAGCCTCTTTTCGATGAATATCAAATCATGCAGTATGAGCTCGCCGTTCACAAAGTCTATGTCGCGCTTCGGGTCGACCGAACCTTCGACGTGATACACGGCGTCATCCTCGAACGCACGGACCACATGCACCACGGCGTCGAGCTCGTTTATGTCGGAAAATATCGTGCCCTTCGCTATCGTATCCTTCTCTATCTTCGGCAGACATTCGATATCTATTCTGGCCCTCACATCCTTCTTCGGTTTATAAGCCTCCACCAGCTTATCGAACCTCGGATCCTTTATCTCGGCCACGCCTTTTATCGTCTTGCCCGAGGCGGTTTCAGCCTCCGTCGGCTTATGCGCCGTCAACAGCTCAAACAGCGTCTTCTTGCCGACCTGCGGCAA
>CAZYZC010000190.1:0-3029 GCA_964650985.1 uncultured Planctomycetia bacterium
ATATATACCGGGGTTATCTTTTCATTTCTTGTGTACATGAGTCTCCCTCTTTAATCTCTAACCAGGTTAGAGAAGTCAGGCAACCTGGATATCTAACCTGGTTAGATGTCCAGCACCTTCACTTCGTGCGCGTGCTGTTCGATAAATTCCCTTCTCGGCTCCACGGCTTCACCCATCAGTATCGTGAACATCGAATCCGCTTCCACTGCGTCCTCGAGCATAACTTTTAAAAGCGTCCTCTTCTCGGGATCCATCGTGGTCTCCCAGAGCTGGGTGGGATTCATCTCTCCTAAGCCCTTGTATCTTTGTATACTCATGCCCTCTTTGCCGATGCCCTTCACAAAACGCAGGACTTCTTTAAGCGAATAGAGCCCCTTCGTCTCCTTCTCCGTCTTTATGGTGTATATAGGCTTTGAGGAGTCCTTCTTGGAGGACTTCTTTTCGGACGTGTTCTCTTCCGCGGCCTCATACTCCTCTATATCCAGGCCGAGCTTATCTATCTTATCCACGATCTTCTCGATCTCCCTTGCCTCGTAGAACTCTATATAGTCTTTATTCTTACTAGTATCGTTCCCAACATACTTTGATAGCTCATCGTCATTATACAGAAATTGGGGTTCACCATCCACTTTTATCATATAAAGTGGTAGTTTTTTGGTCTTCTTATGCCTTAAAGCGATGTATTTTGACAAACCTGCTCCACTTCGCTCAATTGCGTTCCCGTACCCTTCCAGCTCTATAAGCGCATCTAAAACGGCCTTTAGCTGCTTGTCGGTAAAATTATGCTTATCCTTGACCCTCACCAGCGTCATGCCATCGGTCCCGAGCTCCAACAGAAGATTATTGTATTCCTCTTCTGTCTGTATATACTCTTCCCTCTTCCCCCTCTTTATTTTGTACAGAGGCGGCTGGGCTATATAGATGTGGCCGTTCTCGATCAGGGCCGGCATCTGCCTATAGAAGAGCGTCAAAATAAGCGTCCTTATGTGCGAACCGTCGACGTCCGCGTCGCACATTATTATTATCTTATGATATCTGATCTTAGCTATGTCAAACTCTTCACCTATCCCGCAGCCTATCGCGGTGATGATGGTCCTTATTTCTTCGTTTGAGAGAGCCTTGTCAAGCCGCGCCTTCTCCACGTTCAGGATCTTGCCTTTTAAAGGCAGTATCGCCTGGAACCTGCGATCGCGCCCTTGTTTTGCCGAATTATGCACAAACACGCCTGAAGCAAGCGCAAAGTTGTGCGTATTAGGTACCTCTATATCATACACATCGACTCTGTCGGTCAGCCATTCTACGCGCTTAACTTTGTGGTTATAATTAACCGCCGCTTCGCGGAACCTTTCTTTGTCGTTTTCAAAAAATCTCTCAAGCATCGTATTAAATTTAAGAATGTTCTTGTTGTTTTTACCCAACGATTTTCTTTCTAACTCATAGCAGGAAATATCGCCGTGTGTTTCGAGAGTTTTTTTGGCCAGCTGCATGCTATGCCTAAAATATGTCTGGTCGTAAGCCTTTTTACGTTTTTCCCTAAAAGCCCCCATCCACTGTTCTTTTGTTTTTTCCCGCCTCCACGAAACAAAAGTAAAATCATCCCATTGTATTTTTGATAAATCAGAATGTTTCTTTCTGTGCTCCGGGTGGCCCTCAAAGTACTTAACCACCCTGGATGCCTGCACCTTTCTATTCTCGGGGTCCGCCCAATGCTTTTTCTGCGCTTCGTTTATGAGCCCGAGTATCCGAGTTCTGAATTTTTCATCCTTATTGTAAAATTCCGTATACTTCTTAAGCATATACTGTTTATATACGGGGTTTTCCCATTGCTTTTTCGCATTTTTGCTAAAAAATTCTCTTTTTTCTAAGGATTTTTTACTGGCCTTTTCCCTAAACACACCCGTTCGTTTCGCTTCAGCGGATTTAAGTTTTACATCCGGTCGATGCAGGGTATGCTCCAGGTGTTTATAATGACAATCCATGTGTTTCTCATAAGGTAATCGTTGTATATTACTTGGATTATTGTTTAGTTTGTTAAAATCAGCGTGATGCCGATGTTTGCCTTCGGCGGTTGTGTAAACCTTGTCTCTAAGATTGCAAATATCGGCGATAACGTGAGTATAAATCCACTTTTTAGAGCCCGGATCGAAAACCATTTCATAGCCGTCTAATGCGCTTCTGCCTTCTCTTTTTGAGATCTTCTTATAAAGAGGGGCAAGACTGTGCTCCATAGTTAGCTTGGCGGCCGGCATATAGGTACCGTCGGCCAACCTAAACAAATGATCCGGCGTGCATATAAGCTCTTCATCGTTATCTAAAACAACCTTTACAACTTCTGCGCCTTGTTTGGTCATTCTTGGGTTTAATATTGGCGATAGACTCACATGCCCGTTGTCAAGCATGGTATAACAAAAATTTTTCTTCCCATATTTATTTTCTTCTACTAATTCTTTAAAAGAAATATTTCTCCCGTCGGCTAATGCAACTTTTGTTTCTCCAAACCAACAGCCCCCGGCGCTGTCACCCTCGACAAGGTACACTTCACACAAACTAGCGTCGGTCTCCTGGCAGTCGGCGAGTTTGCCGGGGAGCGACGCCCCTTCGAGGGCGCCTTTCCGGCGGGTGAGCTCGCGCGCTTTTCTCGCGGCCTCGCGGGCGCGCGCGGCCAAAACGGCCTTCTCTATGATCTTGTTGGCCACCGGCGGATTCTCTTCTAAAAATGAGCCGAGCGCTTCGTTGACTATGGACTCTATTATCCCTTCGATCTCGGAGTTACCGAGCTTCGTCTTCGTCTGGCCCTCGAACTGCGGGTTCGGGACCTTCGCGCTTATTACGGCGCTCAAACCCTCCCTCGCGTCGTCCCCGGATATGGCCGAGTCTTCGTTCTTCAGTAATTTTTTGCTTTTGCAGTACTGATTTATCGTCCTGGTCAGCGCGGACTTAAAACCGGTAAGGTGTGTCCCGCCTTCTATGGTGTTGATATTGTTGGCGAAGGTAAATATGCTCTCGGCGTATCCGTCGTTATACTGCAT
>CAZYZC010000191.1:0-3028 GCA_964650985.1 uncultured Planctomycetia bacterium
GGATATCGGCAATGCCAATTATTGCTCCGCGGGCCAGCTCTCACCGCTTTTAAAAGATCCTTATTACAAGACGATAGGAATAGGGACGAGGATATTCTTAGGCGGAGGCGTCGGATATGTATACTGGCATGGGACGCAGCATAATCCATCGGTGAAGCGCAAAGATAACGGTGTGCCTCAGGCGCCGGCCGGCACCATAGCTGTCACCGGGGATCTTAAAGGAATGTCCGGAAAGTGGCTCAGAGGAACGTCATTCCAGGGTTACGGGGTATCTCTCGTGGTAGGGATGGGCATACCTATACCGATACTGGATGAGGGCGTATTGAAATCCGCGGCCGTAAAGGACGAGGATATCTGGGCGCAGATCGTCGATTACAGCGAAGATTATCCCGAAGGAAAAGTCGGTTCGCTCGGAGAAGTTAATTATAAACAGCTTAAGAGCGGCAAGATCACCGTAAAGGGTAAAGAGGTCGTGACCGCGTCGTTATCGAGTTACCCCAAGGCTCTCGAGATAGCCGAAGAACTGAAGGGGTGGATAAAGGACAGAAAGTTCTTCCTCACCGAGTACGTTCAGTCTATACCGGGAGCTGATTCCGGAGTGACGTTCAGGCCGCTTAAGGAGAGGCCGGTAAAAGAGGAATAGACTTTAAATATAGGGTATTGTAGGATAGAGGGCGTATGACGGATTTTGTTCACATATTTCTTCACTACCTCATCGAGATCGCGCCGGCGCTCGCCATCGGGTTTCTTATAAGCGGGTTCGTGCACGAGATCATACCGGAAGATATTGTACTTAAATATCTCGGCAATCGCGGCATAAAGCCCATACTCTACTCTACCTTTATAGGGGCGCTTCTCCCTGTTTGCTGTTTGGGGAGTCTGCCCATAGCCGTAAGCTTCTATAAAAAAGGCGCTAGACTCGGCCCCGTCCTGGCATTTCTCGTCGCTACTCCGGCTACATCCATAAGCGCATTCCTGGTTGCCTACGCGATTCTCGGCCCCATCTTCGCTATCTACATATTCTTCGCCGTTATAGTCATGGGACTATTCGTAGGCCTTTTAGGCAATATGATAAATGTAGAGCCAAAGCATAGAGGCGAAGAGATAATTTGCCAGCATTGCAAAACCGATCCGGAACATGCGGCAACCCACAAAGCCAAAACACTTAATGACCGCGCCATCTCGGTGCTCAAATACGCATTTTTTGAACTGCCTAAAGAGATAGGCCTGGAACTCCTCGTAGGCCTATTTCTCGCCGCCGCTGTGGCAACATTCGTTCCGATAGGGAATCTTGTAAAGATATATCTCGGCGGCTGGTTCGGCTATGTATTTTCTGCAGTATTTGGTATAATGACATACCTGTGTTCTACGGCGAGCGTGCCTCTGATAGACAGCCTTATAAAGCAGGGTATGCTTCCCGGAGCGGCTATGACGCTTCTTCTGATAGGGCCGGTAACGAGTTATGGCACGATACTCGTTTTAAAGAAGGAATATGGACTTAAAGTGCTTGTTGTGTTTTTAGCGGGCCTGGCCGCGGCGTCGGTTTTACTGGGACTCGGCTTCGGGTTTTTCCGGACTTTTTAAAGACGGGAGCAAGGCCGTGGGTAAGAAACGAATACTGGTTATAGATGATGAACCGGATCTTCTTGATCTGGCCAGGGCCAGGCTCGAGTTAGCGGGTTATGAGGTACTGGTCGCTTCCGATGGAGAGGAGGGCCTTGAAAAGGCGAGAACATCTGCGCCCGATCTTATAATTCTCGACCTGATGCTCCCGAAGATGAATGGATTCGAAGTTTGCGAGGCGCTGAAGATAGATGAAAAATATAAGCATATCCCGATAATAATACTCACCGTTAAGTTTCAGCCGGTGGACATAAGATTCGCCAAGGCTCTCGGAGCGGACGCCTATATAAAAAAGCCTTTTGAGGGCAAAGAACTGGTAGATAAGATAAAAGAGCTTATAAAAAAATGAATGTAAAACTATTTGTCATAGCGGTATTTCTCGCGGCGTATCTTTTGATAATATTCAAAAAAGGCAATCCTTTCATCGTGCTGGGAACGGCGATAGCGGCGCTTTTTTTTGGCCGAGCGCTTAATTTCGGAGAGATACTCTCCAGCGTAAACTATAACGTCCTCGGGGTATTCTGGGGGACCATGGTCCTCTCGGGGCTTTTTATAAAGTCCGCCGTTCCGGCGTACTTGGCCACCTGGCTTGTGGACAGGTCGAAAAATGTCGGCATCGCGATGCTCTCGGTCTGTTTTCTGGCCGGATTCATATCCAGTTTTGTGGAGAATGTAGCGACCATATTGATAGTGGCCCCGATAGCCTTTGAGGTCGCGAAGAAGCTGAAGGCTAACCCCGTCCCGTTCCTGATAGGCATTGCCATATCCGCGAATCTTCAGGGTTGCGCGACGATGGTGGGCGACAGCCCGAGCATAATACTCGCTCTTTCAAGCGGCATGAGCTTCATGGACTTTTTCTGGATGAAAGGCCGTCCGGGGATAACGTTCGCGGTGGAGCTAGGGGCGATAGCCGCGTTCTATGTGCTGTATCTTTTGTTCAGAAAATATAAAGAGCCGGTTAAGCAGATAGAAGAGGTGAAAGTAAAGACGTGGCTGCCAACGATATTTCTTGTTTCAATGATGTTAACTCTCGCTGCGTCGAGCTTTGTGAAGAACAAGCATCCTTATACGATCGCCTTCATATGCGTTACGTACGGCATAATAGGGCTTGTATGGCACGAATTGAAGCATCGGGAATCGATATCGCTGGTGAAGGATCTCGATTGGCATACATTCTTTTTCCTTATAGGCATATTCGTTCTTGTCGGCAGCCTTACATATAGGGGCATAGTAGATGATATAGCGTCCTATATAATAAAATATACCGGCGGGAGTCAATTTATAGCTTTTACGGTGATCATATGGCTTTCGGTGGCGCTCTCAGCTTTTATCGACAACATACCGTATACTATAGCGATGATACCGGTCGCCAAACTTGTCGCCGCTTCTCTCGGAGTCGGGCAAG
>CAZYZC010000192.1:0-3027 GCA_964650985.1 uncultured Planctomycetia bacterium
CCATCCGGTGATGCCTTTCGTGACGGAGGAGATATGGCAGAAACTCCCGCGCGAGAAGGATTCGCAAGCGGCCTCGATCATGATAAGCAAATGGCCGCACCTCCAGAAAGAGATGATATCTATTAAGGCCGAGGAGGATATGAAGAAGCTGATCGACGTCATAACCGCGATCCGGAATATTAGGGCGGCGTGGGATATAGTGCCGGGTTCCAGGGTAAATGTCCTCGTAAATACGCACGACGCTTCGGATTCAAAGCTGCTCGAGGATAATTCGGAGATGATAAAGCGCCTGGGGCGGATAACGGATATTAAGGTCGGTAGAATGTCCAAGCCGAAAGGAGCGGCGGCGAGCGTCGTAGGGACGATGGAGGTATACGTCCCTCTCGAGGGTTTAATAGACCTGGAAAAGGAGAGGGCCAGGCTTAAGAAAGAGGAGGACAGGGTATCCGGCGCCATAAAGTCGCTGGAGTCCAGGCTCGGCGATAAGAACTTTACCTCGAGGGCGCCGAAGGATATTGTCGAAAAACAGAGGGTACAGTTGGCTGAATTGACGCTTCAGCTGGAAAAGCTTAAAGCTAATCTGAAGGCTGTCTAAAAACAAGGAGGGAATATGAGGTTATTTTTGATGTGCGCGCCGGTGCTGGCGTTTATCTGCGCTGTTTCACCCGCAATGGCAGGCTGCGGATTTTGCGGCTCCGGATCGAAGACAGAGGCGCCGATGGAAGAGGCGGACGATCCTATGACGGATGACTCGCCGGAAGAGTCGCTTGACGACAGGATGGGTTACGGGACAAGCGGCAGGTTGGCCGCTCAGGGCACCGTCGGATACGACGATAATACGGGCCTCATGAACGTCGTCCCGAGCGATTTTGAAGGCGACATAGAAAATTAAAAGGCCTTAAAGACCGATGAAGCTTGAAAAACACAGGGTTCTGCCGATAGTACGCGCGGCGCTTAAAGAGGATATAGGGCCCGGAGACATAACGTCTACGGCGCTTGTGGATAAGCTCACCTCGTCGAAGGCCGGCATAGTCACCGCGGACGACTGCGTGGCATGCGGCCTTGAGATAGCCGAGTGGGCGATGGGCGCCATAGACTATTCGGTGCGTTTCAAGCCGAACTGCAATGACGGCGCGTTCGTCGGCGCGGGAAAGGAGCTCGTATTCCTGGACGGGCATACCGGCTCGATATTGCGGGCCGAGCGGACCATGCTTAACTTTATCTCGTTCTTAAGCGGAATAGCCACAAGGACCAGGCAGTATGTGGAAAAGGCAAAGCCGTACGGAGTCAAGATACTGGACACCAGGAAGACGCTGCCTCTTCTCAGGTACCTGGAGAAATATGCCGTAGCCACCGGCGGCGGGACCAACCACCGGATGGGCCTGTACGACCAGGTGCTCATAAAGGATAATCATATAACCGCCGGCCGATCGTCAAAGGCCGCCGGCAGGAGGCTGTCGCTTGAAGAACTTGTGGCAACGGCCAGAAGAAAGAACATCAAAGGCACCGTGATCGAGATAGAGGTGTCGAACATGGGTGAGTTTAACGACGCCATCGCCGGTTCTCCGGACATAATAATGCTGGATAATATGAGCCCGTCGGAAGTGCGCTCGTGCATGGAGATACGCCGCCTCTCCAAGATAAAGCCGATCCTGGAGGTTTCCGGGGGCGTATCCCTGGACAATATCGAGGACTACGCCAAGACGAAAGTCGATACCATCTCCGTGGGATCGCTCACATCCTCGGTCAAGTCGATAAACCTCAGTCTGGAAATAGTTTAATCCTTTTAATTGTCCATAGCAGTAGCGCGCCCTTAAGGACGCGCTACGATCGGAAAAATGGCAAAATTTAATCTTAAGAGCGCTTTTAAGCCCGCAGGCGACCAGCCGGCGGCGATAAGATCCCTGACGGACAATTTAAAAAAGGGCTCCGACTTCCAGACGCTTCTGGGAGCAACGGGCAGCGGAAAAACTTTCACGATGGCTAATATCATAGCCAATATAGGACGGCCCGCCCTCGTGATATCGCACAACAAGACGCTTGCCGCCCAGCTCTACAGCGAGTTCAAGGAGTTCTTTCCGGAGAACGCTGTAGAATATTTCGTAAGCTACTACGATTATTACCAGCCCGAAGCTTATATTCCGCATAACGACATATATATCGAGAAGGATTCGTCCATAAATGAGGACATAGACCGCCTGCGGCTTTCGGCGACGAGCTCGTTATTATCGCGCGACGATTGCATAATAGTGGCGAGCGTCTCCTGCATATACGGCCTTGGATCTCCCGAAGAATACGGCGAGATGCTCGTCTTTGTCGAAAAAGGCGAGGAGAGGCCGAGGGAAGATATCGCCAAGAGGCTGGTTTCGATACACTATGAGAGAAACGATTACGAGCTTAAGCGCTCGACCTTCAGGGTGCGCGGCGATACGGTAGAGATATTCCCGGCGTATATGAACACGGCTTACAGGATAGAGCAATTCGGCGACAGGATCGAAAATATCCATGAGATAAACCCGCTGACGGGGGATATACTGAACAGCCTGAATAAGATAGGGATATACCCGGCAAAACACTTCGTGACGACTCCGGATAAGATCGAGGCGGCGATAAAGTCGATAGAGGAGGAGCTCGCTTCAAGGCTCGAGGAGCTTAAGAGCGGCAATAAATTGCTCGAGGCGCAAAGGCTGGAGTCGCGCACGAATTACGATATCGATATGATGCGCGAGATAGGCTATTGTAACGGGATAGAGAACTATTCCCGCCACGTATCCGGCCGCCAGCCGGGGTCGAGGCCCTACTGTCTGATAGATTATTTTCCCAAAGATTTTATCACATTCATAGACGAGTCGCATGTCACCATACCGCAGATACGCGGCATGTATAACGGCGACAGGGCCAGAAAAGAGACGCTGGTCGAATACGGTTTCCGCCTGCCCTCGGCGCTCGATAACAGGCCGCTTAAGTTTGATGAGTTCGGGAAGCTGGTCGGCCGGACGATATACGTCTCCGCGACCCCTGACGAGT
>CAZYZC010000193.1:0-3023 GCA_964650985.1 uncultured Planctomycetia bacterium
GCGAGGGCCTTCTACGATAAGGAGCCTGAACCTGGTCGGTTTAAGGCGGTCCAAATTGCCACGGGAGACGATGGCGTCCCTAAAAGAGGCTTTCAAGTTAATATATACATCCGGCATCAATACTACGCAGGCTGTGGTCGATATGAAGAAGATGGCTTCGTCAAAAGAGCTGGGCACTCTAATAAGGTTCATAGAAAGCTCGAAGAGAGGCATCTGTAAATCGAAGGAGACGGACGAAGAGTTTTTTAAGTAAAGCCTATTGAAAGGAGAAAAATTTATGGCAATAAAGAAGGTTAGGGTTAAAAAGGCAAAGAAGTCTATCCGGCCCGGGAAAGCCGCGAAAAAGCCGATTGCCCGCAAGAAGGCGGCAAAGCGGCCGGCCGCGAAAAAAGTTAAGAATAGGGCGAAGGCTGCGGGAAAGAAGGCCCTGGAACTTAATCTGGAGAAGGTCGGGGAGGTCACGCACTATTTCCCGCATGTAAACGCGGCCGCGGTCAAGGTGCTAAAGGGCGGCATAAATGTCGGAGACCAGCTGTATATAAAAGGGCATACGACCGACTTTAAGGAGAAGGTGAATTCGGTACAGCTGGATCACGTCTCTATAGAAACGAGTAAGAAAGGCCAGGAGATAGGGCTTCTGGTAAAATCGCGCGTCCGCATAGGCGACAGCGTATACAGGATATAGGAGAAGATTAAATCAGGTGAAGAATAGAAATTACAGGCGTGTGCTTACGGGTCTGGGCTTTGATCACAAGGACGGCCATGTGCGTCTCACAAAAGGCGAAAACTTCCGTCTTTTAGGAGGATCGGAAGAGACCCATGAGGAGATGCAGGAGAAGGCGATAAAGTTTAACGAGCAGCTGGGCAAGCGTCACAAGACGCTTGATGAAATAGATGAGAAAGAGTTCCGGGACATTGCAAAGGTAGTGGGAATAAAAGTTGCCCGGAATAAAAAACCCCTCAAGTAACCCCGGCCCAGCTCAAAGGCATGGCCGTGGTTTTCTCGTGGGCAGGGTAATGCTTAGCAGCGGTTTTACCGTGGCTAAGCATTTAAGGAAAGGAGTAGGTATTATGGCAAAGATCACAATTGACGAGTCGATATGCACTGGCTGCGGACTTTGCGCGGCAAATTGTCCCGAGGTATTCGAGGTACAGGACGATAATCTGGCGCACGTTATAGCGGACAAGTGCGACGCCCATGATGTGAAAGAAGTGGCCGAGCAGTGTCCGGTCAACGCGATAGTCGTAAAATAATGAATCCCGTTAGGGATAATAGCGGAGAGCATATCTCTAACGGGGTGAAGGTCTTAGGCATCCTCGGCAGTCCCCGCCGCGGCGGGAATGCCGAGAGATTGCTTGATAAGGCGCTTCAGGGGGCCGGGTCCTGCGGCGCTTCGACAGAGAAGCTATGCTTAAACGAGCTCGCGATAAGGCCCTGTCAGGAATGCGGCGGCTGTGACGATACCGGCGAGTGCGTTATAGCCGACGATATGGCGATGGTCTATGGCAAGATAGATAAAGCCGACCGTATAATTCTGGCCTCGCCTGTATTCTTCGGCGGGCTTACCGCCCAGACCAAGGCCATGATAGACCGGTTCCAGTGCAGGTGGGTCAGGAAGTACCGCCTGAAGACGGCGCCGGAGGCCGGTAAGAAGGGCGCTTTTTTATGCGTTTCGGCGCGGCATAAGGAAGAGTTTTTTGAGAACGCGGTAAGGATAGCCAGGATCTTTTTTATAGTTCTCGACATCGCGTATGCCGGCGATGTATGGTGTAAAGGTGTATCGGATAAGGGCGAGATCGCGAAACATCCCGATTCACTCGAAGAAGCGTTTAAACTGGGGAAGGCGTTAGTATCACCATGACAATGTCGAGGCATGCCAAGGTTGCCATAAGCGCCGCTTACGCAAGCGGCCTTTTGATAAAGAGGTCCGTCGGGAAAGTGTCCAAGGTCTCCTATAAGGGCAGGGACAATATAGTAACCGACGTCGACCGTCTTTCCGAAAAACTCATAATAAGCGCGATCCTGCGCGCCTTTCCGGGTCATTCGATACTGTCCGAGGAGAGCCCTCCAGTCAATTCAGGTTCAAGATACAGGTGGGTCATAGATCCTATCGACGGCACCACCAACTTTGCCCACGCTTTTCCGTTTTTCTGCGTTTCAATAGCGCTTGAGGAGAGCGGCAGGACGATCCTGGGCGTAGTTTACGACCCCATGCGGGACGAAATGTTCATAGCCCGGCGCGGAAAAGGCGCGGCCTTAAACGGTAAAAAGATAGAGGTCTCCCGGACGGCCCTATTGGGCGGCAGTCTTCTGGCGACCGGATTCTCCTACGGCATCACCGAAAAAGACAGGAACATTGCGCACTTCAGGAAGCTCCTCGTAAAGACACAAGCGATAAGGAGGGCCGGCTCCGCGGCTCTGGACCTGTGTTATGTAGCCTGCGGACGCTTCGACGGTTTCTGGGAGATGAATCTTCATCCGTGGGACAGCGCGGCGGCAAGTCTCATAGTCGAAGAAGCAAAAGGCAAGGTGACAAAGTTCGACGGTAAACCGTATTCCTGCCGTGATAATAATATTCTCGCCACCAACGGCCGCATCCATAATCAGATGGTAAAAATCCTGACCTGATCGTATAACTGTTTGCATTGATAGCCGTAAGTAATAAAAAAGGTAGATATTAGGTATTGACAAAGGCGCCCAAATATTATATAATTTGTACACTTAACAAAGACCATAAAAGAATAGAAAATTATGAGATACCGAACAGTCATAGAAGTGGTAACAGAAGCCAAAGATAAATCCGAGGCTATGGACATAGTCGGAGATTATCTTTCCGGCGATATACTTTCCGGCGTAAAAATGAAGTACTCTACAAGCGCTGTGAACGGCGTCAAGAAGGCGGCCATCACGGTCACGGCTTTGTCTCTCATGCTAGTTGGCGGCATCATCTCCATGTATATAACTAAACCGATCGGCAGCGGAACTCCTTCCTCATCCGGGATGAGCGCCGTGCAGCCGCCTC
>CAZYZC010000194.1:0-3022 GCA_964650985.1 uncultured Planctomycetia bacterium
GTTTGATCAACAGGTAGGTATTCATGCGGATAGCATACTTCGATTGTTTCAGCGGTATAAGCGGGGATATGGTCCTCGGCGCTTTTCTGGATGCGGGCCTGAGTTTTAAGACGCTATCAGAGGAACTCGCGAAACTTAAGATAAAAGGTTACAGCCTGAAGCGCTCGGTTGTGTCCCGCGGCGGAATAAGCGGGACGAGGTTTGAGTGCGCCTTCGCCGGCCGCGTGCACTCAAGGCCTCTGAAAGAAATATTCAAGGCCATAGAAAAAAGCTCATTGTGCGAGCGCGTAAAGAATACGGCCCTCAGCATATTCGATAACATAGGCGCGGCCGAGGCCAGGGTTCACGGGATAAAAAATAGGGGCGATGTCCGTCTGCACGAACTGGGATCTCTGGATTCGATAGTCGACATAGTCGGTACGGCAATATCCATAAACGAATTGGGGATCGATGAGGTGCAGGCCTCGTCCGTGTCTACCGGAAGAGGCTCGGTGATGACGGATCACGGCCGGCTGCCGGTTCCGGCGCCGGCGGCTCTGGAACTCCTTAAAGGGATCCCGGTTAATATGGGAGGCCCGGGATATGAGCTAGTGACACCGACAGGCGCCGCGATACTTAAGACCCTGGCTAAAAGTTTCGGCGATGCGCCGGGCATGAAGATCGACCGCATAGGTTACGGGGCGGGGTCGCGTGAAAACGATAACGGGTTACCGAATATGCTGAGAGTGGCCGTAGGCGAGGCCGCGGTAACTTTTAACGAAGATTCGGTATGCGTGATCGAAACCAATATTGACGACATGAACCCGCAGGGTTTCGAGTACCTCTTTGAAAGGCTGTTCGGGGGCGGGGCGCTGGACGCCTATATTACAAACATTCTGATGAAGAAGTCCCGGCCCGGTTTTAAACTGACGGTTCTCGCGGAGCATAAGGACCGCGACAGGATCGCGTCGGTGATATTCGGCGAAACTACCACCATCGGCCTGCGCCATTACAGGATGGGAAGGCTTAAGCTCGAAAGAGAGACGGTAAGTGTCAGGACCTCAAAGGGCACGGTCGGCGTAAAGATAAGCAAAGGCCCCGGCGGCATACTGACGACCTCTCCCGAATACGAGGAATGCGTGAGGCTTGCCCGTAAGAGCGGGCTTCCTTTTAAAAGGATATACGACGAGGCGAAAGCAGCTGTTAATCCGTCGGGTACCTCTGGTTAGCGTGGTCATCCCGAAATTCCGGGATAAAAAGATAAAGGCGGCATGATGAAAATACGAGTTTTGGCGATATTCCTGGGAATATTCATTATATCCAACTACCCCATGGCCTCTGTGCTATTCTCCGATACCATATATACGAACGAGGGGCGGGAGATCCGCGGCATAGTGGTGGAGGACTATAGCGACAGGGTGGTGATGTCGACGGTGGACGGAGAGATCACAGAGCTGAAATCGGATATAAAGCAGCTCTACTACGACAGCGAGGCGGATAACCTCATTAAGCTTGCCGAACAGTCTAAAGAGCGCGGCGACATGATAAAGGCCTTTGCCTATTACGACATGGCCCTGCGCGCGGATCCGGATTCAAAGCCGGCTAAGGACGGCATCATATTCCTGCAGGGATACCTTTTCCGGAAGGAGCAGGTAAAGAAGGAAGATGAGATAAGGAAGCGGGAAGAGTTTGAGAATTTTGGCGCCGCAAAGATCGCGGAAGAAAAATCCACCGAAGAAAAGATCCGGGATATGGAAGTCAATATGCGCCAGAGCTTAGGCATAACCCTGGGGGTAAAAGGCGGAGGGCAGGTAATAGAAAGCGTGCGCTCCAGTTCGCCGGCGGCTGATGCGGGAGCCAGGCCAAACGACATAATAATCGCGGTCTGGGGGCGCCTTACAGGCTATATGCCGCTTGAAGACGTCATGAAGGCTTTGCTCGAAAAGCCTTCGCTTGAAATAAAGTGCACTATAGAAAGGGACATCGCGATATTTCCGGATCGCGGCAGGATGTTCAGGCCGTCCTTAAAAGACATGATAGGCGCTACATTCAGTATGCAGTTTGATGGATTGACTGTATCGGATATAATGGCGGATGGCCCGGCGTCTGTGAAAGGGCTTGAGAAGGGAGATATCGTCGTGGCTATAGACGGTAAGTCCACAAGATATATGCCGCTTAAGAAGGCGGTTTCTTTAATGAGGGGTACAAAGAATAATTATATACTTTTAAAGGTCAGAAGAGAACTTCTAATATGGAGGAAGGCATAATTTATGGCAAATAATATGGCTCCGAAGTTTAAGCGAACGAAGTATTGGGTGTCCGGCAGGTTTCAGGGCAAATATGTTGGTTTAATTTTACTTTTAACTTTCTTAACGGCGGCTTTGTGCTCATACGTGGTATATTACACCAGTATGATAGCCTTTGGAGAGAAATTGGCCAATATCTACCCGCAGGGACGCCTTGTTTCGGCGGTTAATATAATTAACGTAAGAATATTGTTAAGCGTGCTTCTAATCACTCCGTTGGTAGCCCTGATAGGTATATATCTTTCCCATCAAATTGCCGGCCCTATACTCAGGATGGAGCATTTTATGGATGATATGGCAAGCGGCAACCTTACCGGTAAGCTTGTATTAAGGAAGGGCGATGAGCTTTTAATGCTGGCCGATGGGATAAACAGATTGACCGAAAGCATGAAGACCACCATGATAAATCAAAAGACCGGGTTGGACAGGCTGGAGAAGGAGCTTGCGAACTTGAATAGCATGGCCACCTCAAAGCATCCCGATACAAGCGCGATAGGCGATCTGGCCAGCAGAATGGATTCCGAGATCATAGGACTTAGAAAAGAAATAGACAGGTTTAAGGTATAATCGGAGGCGGGATGAATATTATTAAAATATTTTAATGTTGTAAGTGGTTGTTTAGCAACGTGTTAAGTAATTCCCTCCAAAAATCCAGTTCCTAACACTTGACAATCTAAAATTATTAGGTATACTTCATAGCACCCCGGTCCAACGGGTGCGCCCTTATACAAAGATGT
>CAZYZC010000195.1:0-3013 GCA_964650985.1 uncultured Planctomycetia bacterium
GGATGGCTAGAGCTTTTCGGAGAAAAGCCCTAGCCTATCTTCTTTTTAAATTTGTGTATGGCAAGGCGCGACATAAGGATCGAAAAGGCTATCAGGCAGATCGCTTGAGGCCACAGCTCGATCATTCCGATATCCTTTAAATATATACCCCTTAATATCTGTATAAAATATCTCGCAGGGATCAGAAACGTTATCGCCTGGACCCATTGCGGCATATTGAATATCTCGTACGTAAAACCCGACAGAAGAAATGTAGGCAGGAAAGATGTCAATATCGCCATCTGGCTTGCCATGAGCTGGCTCTTGGCTACGGTCGATATGAATATACCCAAACTGAGGGCGCCGGTCAGGAATAACGCGCTGAATATGAATAGCTGTATCAGGCTGCCGCGCAAGGGGACGAAGAAGACGAACCTGCCCAGGATGACGGCTATCACCAGGTCTATCATACCTATTGCGAAGTACGGCAGGAACTTCCCGATAATAAGCTCCGAGGACCTCACCGGGGTCGCTATGAGCTGCTCCATCGTGCCGCGCTCCCACTCGCGCGCGACGGTAAGCGAAGTCAGAAGGGCCGCTATTATCATCATGATTATGGCGATGAGCCCCGGGACTATAAAGTTCTTCGACTCGAAGTCCTGGTTGAACCATACCCGCTGCACTAGGCTCACCGGCTGAGGGTTCACCAGGTTTGTCGCCGAGGCCTTGCGCAATAATTTGTCGTTATACGTCCCGACCACACTCTCGGCGTAGCCGAGAGATATCTGGGCTGTATTGGAATCGCTGCCGTCCAGTATCAGCTGGACCGGCGCGGACTGGTTCGAATAGATGAAGCGCGAAAAATCCTTCGGTATCACAATTACCATCATCGTCCTGCCGTAATCGAGAAGGCGCTCGAGATCGGGGTAGTTGTCGTAGTAGCCTATTATCTTGAAGTACTCGGAGTTCTTAAAGTTAAAAAGGAAGTCGACCGAGACCTTCGTGTTATCCTGATCCCAGATAGCTAGAGGCACATCCTTTATGTCGAGCGACAGCGCGTATCCGAAGAGTACGATGAGTATTACGGGAATGAGCAGGCCGAGGGCAAGGCTCCTGGGATCGCGTATTATCTGGATGTATTCCTTATTCGCTATTGCCCTGACCCTCTTAAGGTTCATTTCGCCGGGTGCTCCTTATCGTACTTCTCGATCGATGAGACGAAGACATCTTCAAGCGACGGCTTTACCTTCTTTACCGAATAATCTTTGACCCCGGCCTTTTTAAACGCCGCCTCTATGGAGGCCGCGCCGGTTTTGGCATTTTCAACGACAGTATGGATGGCGCTTGAGAAGAGCGCCGCGTCCTTTACGCCGGGCAGGGCGGTCAGTTTATCGGTCCAATCCTCGGCGTCACCGACCCTTACCTCGAGGATCTCGTCCTTCATTATCCTGGTCTTCATCTCTTCGGGCGTGCCTATCGCGATTATCGTGCCCTTATATATGAGCGTCATGCGATCGCAGTTCTCGGCCTCGTCCATATAGTGCGTGGTGACGAATACCGTCACGCCGTGAGCGGCCATATCCTTTATTATCGACCAGAAGTTCGCGCGTGTTATCGGGTCGACGCCGGACGTGGGCTCGTCTAAGAATATCATCTTGGGCCTGTGGAGTATCGCGCAGCCGAGGGCCAGGCGCTGTTTCCATCCTCCGGACAGAGAGCGCGTCAGGTTCTTTCGGAATTCCTCGATGCCCGCCTGCTTTATCACCATCTCCATCCGCTCCTTCCTGTCATTCTTCGAAAGCTTGTATATCCCGCTGTAAAACTCGATATTCTCCTCGACGGTGAGATCGTCGTAGAGCGAGAACTTCTGCGACATGTAGCCTATATTCTGTTTTATCAGTTCCTGGTCCTTCATTATGTTAAAACCGCCCACGGTCCCGGAGCCGGATGTGGGCGTCAACAGGCCGCACAGCATCCTTATCGTCGTCGACTTTCCGGCGCCGTTGGGGCCGAGAAAGCCGAATATCTCACCCTTACTGACTTCGAAGGATATGCGGTTGACGGCCGTAAACACGCCGAACGTCTTCTCGAGGTCCGTGACCTTTACAGCTATTTCGCTATGCTGATTTTCGTGATTCATATTCTCCTACTATGGATACAAACGCCTCTTCAAGCGACTTCACCTTCATCTCTTTCTTTATCTCGTCCGGAGTATCGCACCTTAAGAGCCTGCCTTTATGTATAAGGCCCACGCGCTTACACCTCTCGGCCTCATCCAGGTACGAGGTAGAGTAGAATATCGTGACCTTCTCTTTCAGGAGGTTGTGCAGGATGCGCCAGAAGTCGCGGCGCGATACCGGGTCGACGCCGTTGGTCGGTTCGTCCAGAAACAGCACCTTCGGGGTGTGAATGAGGGAGCAGGCGAGGCCCAGTTTCTGCTTCATGCCGCCGGAAAGCCTTCCCGCCAGGCGGTCCTTAAACGGCGTGAGATTCGAAAACCCCAGAAGGCTGTCTATCTTGGCGGGGCGCTCCGCGTCGGGGACGCAATATATGTCGGCGTAAAAATTGATATTCTCCATCACGGTAAGGTCTTCGTAGAGGCCGAAGCGCTGGGACATATACGCTATATTGTCTTTAAGTATCTCGGCCTCTTTGACTATATGCCTGCCGTAGACCCATCCTTCGCCGGACGTCGGATCGAGGATACCGGTCAGGAGGCGCATCGTGGTGGTCTTACCGGCGCCGTCGGGGCCGACGAGGCCGAATATCTCGCCTTCGGGGATTTCGATGTTGAGGTCGTTAACGGCGGTTAGCTCGCCGAATTTACGGGTAAGGTTCGCGGTCTTTATAACGGACATATAACTCCGTCAGATATTACCCGTTGAGATATCATATCCAACGGAATTAATGGTCCAGCATTATATACGCGTCTGCAGGCATGCCGGGCTTAAGTTCGAGGCTCGAGTTGTCCACTTTTACTTTTATCCTGTAGACATATTTAACCCGTTCTTCCGTGGTTTGTATATACTTGGGC
>CAZYZC010000196.1:0-3009 GCA_964650985.1 uncultured Planctomycetia bacterium
TCAGGAACTGGGAGGGGATCCGCTGGGCCTGGACAAAGATCGGCGCGGGAGCCGTGCCTATAAAAACACCCGAGGGATGGCTGACTATTTTTCACGGAGTGCGCACCCAGTGCAAGTCGCATTTTATTTATCAATTGGGCGTTTGTCTTTTGGATCTAAAGAATCCGGCAAAAGTTAAGGCCATGTCCAAAGCCGCGATCCTGATCCCCGAGGAGCAATACGAGCTTGTGGGACAGACCCCCAGCGTGGTATTTACCTGCGGCGCTGTGGTGGAGGATGACGGCGAGGTTAAGCTTTACTACGGCGGCGCCGATACGGTCCAGTGCGTGGCTACCACAAGCGTAAAGCGGCTTATCGACGCGTGCTATAACCGATAGTCCATAAAAAAGGAGAGAATCTCAATGGCAGAAGTACCTGTGCCAAGTGTACCTGAGCCAGCAGCTGATGATAGAAGAAGAGGTGATAGAAGGAGAGCTCCGCGGGATCGCGTTCCGAGGGGTACCAAGGTAGCTTATAGTCTTGGCACTGCGGTTGATATGTGGGGCCTTTGGCTGTATCCGGCCGTCGCTTTCGCGGTCTTTAATATGTATTTGGGCGTTGAGCCGTGGCTGGTGGGTTTGGCGATTACACTCATCCGGGTCCTGGATGCCTTTGTCGATCCTGTGGTGGGGTGGTTGTCTGACAATCTCCGCACCAGATGGGGCCGCCGGCGTCCTTTTATTTTGATCGCGGGCGTTGTATGCGGACTTTCCTTGCCGGTATTATTTTTGGTTTCGCCGTCCTGGGTGAATATAAAATTTCTCGGCGTCTCCGTGGTATTCTGGTACATGGTGGTCTCCACCATGCTCTACATGCCCATAGTAAGCTTTTTTACGGTGCCGTACTACAGTTTGGGCGCGGAGATGTCGCCTGATTATGAAGAGCGCACCTCTATTATGTCCTACCGCAGCATGGCCCAAAAGGTTTCGGAATTGGGCAATTTTTATGCTTTAAAGTTTACCAGCCTGGCGTGGTTTATTATTCCGGGAACAGCGCAAAAGAATACCCTGCTCGGAATGCAGGTTTACTCGTCAATATTGGGCGTGGTAATGGCAATATTCGCCATAGTCATCTTCTTTAAGGTTAAAGAGCGCTACTATGAGAAAGTGGTGGTTAAGGTCAGTAAGAAAATTTCCATTCTTAGCGGTTTGGGCGAGACTCTCAGGTGTAAGCCGTTTCGGCAGATGATGGTCATGGGCGGCGCATTTACTCTGGGTACGAGCATGGTGGGCTCTCTCGGTTACTATGCCACGGTTTTTTATGTATCAGGGGGCAATAAAATCGTCGGAGATAATTGGCAGTTTTGGATGGGCGTGGCTTTTATGGTGGGCGGCCTTATAGGCGTTCCGCTTCACGCGGCCCTATCGCATCGTATCGGCAAACGCGAGGCGGCGGTGGTAGCCTGCGTCATAGGCATATGCGGTTACTCCGGCTCCTGGTTCTTATATACACCGGCGATCCAGTGGCTGCAAACTATCGCTTCGTTTTTGATGGGAATGTGCGCGGCCAGTCTCTGGATGCTGCATAGTTCCATCGGAGCGGATATTATCGATTATGATGAAATGAATACCGGGAAGAGAAGAGAAGGCTCTTTTACCGCCTGCGCTTCTTATATTCTCAAGCTGGGTAATTCATTCGGGTATTATGTTTCCGGTCTTATCTTGACATGGGCGGGTTTTACCTGGAAGCTTCAAGTGCAGACGCCTGAAACCATATTCTGGATCCGCTCAAGCCTGGCTTTTCTGCCTGTAGTCGGTCTCATCATCGCGATCATTTTTGTTATGAGAGTGCCTCTTACAAGACAGAAATCCGAGGACATCCGCGATAGCCTCGAAGACCGAAGAGGCACGGTTTAGGCATTAACCCGGTAACGTTTCACTTGTTAGAAGGAATTTCGGCGTAGGGGACATTTAAACGTCCCCTACGCTGTTAGCTTGGCCGCTACAGGTACTCTGTTTCCGGCGCTACATCCTGCGCGCGCGCCAGAGCCTCCATCCCGGCAAGCCTCTTTGGTGTGACGGTCCGGGTGCCTTCCATGGAAGCTGTTCCCGCCCCGAAAAGGTTTCCGGTATGAACGGCTTCTTCGAACGATCTTCCCTTGGAAAGAGCGTAAAGAAATCCCGCTTTAAGCGAATCTCCCGCGCCCGTAGGGCATACCTGTGAAATCTCGATACCCTTTTCCATGATTATCCTGTCCCGCATAGCGAGGATCAGTCCGGCCCTGTCCATTGAAACGAGCACCCCCAGAAGGTTATATTTGTTCCTCAATTTGACCGCGTATCTTTTTACGTCTTCTCCGGTGATGGTGTTTTTATCGACCTGTCCGGTTTCCGCCAGGCCGCTTGAGGCCAGGATGGTAACGAATTCTTCCAGGTTCGGCTTGATTATATCCTGAGGAACGTCCCTTCGGAGCTCCAGAACGGACATCGTCTCTTCGCACCCGGCCATGAACTTAAAATCGATCAGTAGTTTTACCTTGTCCCGGTACTTTTTCTTTACCAGCCCGATCAGTGAAGCGTAATAGGCCAGGCGTCTGGAATATCTTATCGGGCCTCCCGCCGAAAGGGCCATCCAGACAAGATCCCGGCCCGTTTTAAAAATCCCCTCGAGCATCGCCAGAGCCTCCCGGTTTATATTATCCACCGTTTTACCCTGCAGCTCATCCAGCCATCCGAACATTCCGGGAAGCGTGTCGCCGTCGATTATATTATAGAGCGCCGCTTCTTCATCCTCTTCGGTGTCACGGATCAGAGAGGAGATTATTCTGTCATTCAGGCAATCCCTTTCCCAGGCACCGGTGATCTCCCCGTCCGCTTTTCCGGTCCGCGCTACCAGCGCGATGTCCTCGCCAAAAGCGCCGAGCACCTTCGATACGTTGACCTGGTCACCTCCGGAATCCGTCCGGCATCCCGTCAGCTCGAGGGTCCCGTCGGGCCCGGTGACCCAATCGATCGTGACGTCAAGAGGGCC
>CAZYZC010000197.1:0-3009 GCA_964650985.1 uncultured Planctomycetia bacterium
AGAGTTCACCGTCACGCAGGGACCGAAGGGCGAACAGGCCACTAACGTAGTGAAGTTGTAATTACGATAGTCGAACAAAAACCCCGGTGATCTAACGATCATCGGGGTTTTTGTGTTTTAAAATTCTAACCAGGTTAGAATTGGAAAATTGGCTCTAACCGTATCGTCTAACCGGGTCGGTTAGACGCGGTCTAATCTAAAACTTTACGCGAAATAGCTGACTATGCGCTCGAAGACGTTCACGGCGTTCTTATTCATAGGGCCTATTGTCCTGCTTATGAGATAGGACCACCTCTGCCACAATCCTAAGCCATCGCCGGGATCCACAAGATTGTCTATATATTCGATCGTTACTTTATCGTCTTCGAATATCATGTTCAGTAACCTCATAAGGACCGTATAACTCTTCATATCCTTATAGCCTTCCCTGCCTTTCAATGTCGACGCCAAAAGGCCTATAGTCAACATCCCTTTTTGCACCGGCTTATTCTCGACCTTAACAGGATTCTCGATCAACCCTCTCTCAATATTAAGAGGGATGACATCCTTCATGGCAGATCCGTTACCATTTATCATATTGCTTAAATCGTTGCTCATACGTAATCCTACAGTAATGAGCACTTTTTTACAGCCCGGATGATCGGCATCCACACCGGCCAGGATCCTCGGCAGATCTTCGATCCGTTTCGCGCTGAAAGGAACGAACGTAGCGTTAGGGAAGCTCGGGAACAGTTCCCTGCAACGTTCAAGGGACGCGAACTCCTGGTCTACGAACACGACCGTATCCTGCCTGCTGACCTCTGCAGCCGCCAGATCCAGAAGCGTCTCGGTGACGCCTTCCGGGAACTGTGCCCCTGTTGTATCAACCGTCGAATCGGAAACTGCATCCGACTGCGCGGTTCCAGGCAGTAACCCGCTAAACTCCGAGAAATCGCCGAAGTCCGGATTGCCGTCCTGAGAGGCTTCGATTGTCTTACCGGCGGCGGATGAACCGGACGGATTTAACGCCGCTCTCACGATCCCGGCTTTGTCAAAACCATGCAGGGCATATAGCTCTGCCGGACTGCCGGATTCGCCGTAGTCCTTTATACCTAAAGCCGTTACAAAAGCCGGACTTATGTGTTCATCTATAAGCACGCTGTTCACTTTGCTGCCCAATATCTCAGGCAGGGCGTCTATTACCGATATTACATGATCGCATCCGGTGATCAGCCTGCCGAACTCGTTTATATTGGCTTCGCTTATCAGGGCTTTAAGCTGGGTAACATTGATGACCTTGACCTTCTTGCCCTGGGCGGCCAGCTCCTTTGCCGCCGCGATGGCGTCGACCGCTATAACGCCGGTCGATATTATCGCCGCATCGTATTTCCCGGGCTTCTCGGTTTTGCCTGACTCAGAATCATACATCACATAGAACCCGCGCTTCGCGCCTTCCTGCCAACCTTCCGGCTTTTCGACTATAGGCGTATCCAAACGTGCCGGCGTTATATAATATATGCCTCCGCGTTCCTTAGCGCTGTCGAACATCTGCCTCGAAAGAACCATCGTCTCTTCCGCGTCGGAGCCTTCAAACAGGCTGACCCTTGGGAGAGCGCCGAGAACGGCCTGTGAATGGGCGTCCTGGTGCGTGCGTCCATCCGGACCTGTCGCCAGCCCTTTATGCGTGCCGACTATTATTACAGGAAGCTTAGTATTGAGTATCGCGTTCAGCTGGTCCGCCATCCTGGTAGTGAATATGCTGAATGTGCCTATTACCGGTATCTTGCCGCATGAGGCCAGTCCCGCCGCAAGCGATACCATATGCGCTTCCCTGATGCCTGCCGGTATATATCTGCCAGACGGATTTCCTGTGGAATACACGCCGAAGGCCTTCGCGAATTTATCGAACATCACCGAACCCCTAAGATCGGCGCTCATCACGACCAGATCCGTATTATCCGCGCCCAGAAGCACGAGTTCGTTGCCGTTCGCCGTGCGCGTAGCGACTTTTTTATCGGCAGGATATGGCTTCTTTGCGTCCGCAATAACCACCTGCGCCGTGTCACCTCTTACTATATTCTGGACTTCCGCTTTCCTTACGGCAACACTTCCGGCGTTCACCGCGTCTATCATGCCCTTCGCGATCTTCTCTACAGCTGCTTTCCCGCCCACGCCCGCAATATATGTATCGGCGTCAAAGCCGGAGCCGGCAAGCCCGGCTATATATTCATCCAGGGACGTCTTGGCCGCTTCCGCATCCGCGGCTGACGGTAATGAACCGTGCTTATCCATACCGGACAGGCCAGCCCCTTTTTTGGTCTTAGCTATGACGATCGACGGTTTCCCGTTCTTTGCCGCCTTAGCCGTCGCGATGGAGTTTAGTATGTCCGCCGCGTCGTCCCCGTCGGCTCTTACGACATTCCACCCTCTGGCCTTCCACAGTCCGACCTGGCCTTCGTAGTCGACATCGACGTCGGTCACTTTGCCGTCTATCTGCATACCGTTCCAGTCGAGGAATGCCACTATGTTATCGAGCCCCATGGCGGCCGCGTGCCTTGCGGCCTCATCCACCTGTCCCTCTTCGACCTCGCCATCGCCCAACATCACATAAGTGGTATAGTCCCTGTCATCCATCTTGGCCGCCAGCGCCATCCCTACCCCGGCAGATATCCCCACGCCCAAAGAGCCTGCGGACATATCCACGCCGGGGGTCTTCGTCATGTCTGTATGGCCCTGAAGCATGGAACCGAGCTTTCTCAATGTATCGAATTCGCTCACTTGAAAGAACCCGGCCCTGCCGAGCGCCGCGTAGAGCCCGGGCGCCGCATGGCCTTTCGACAGCACGAACCTGTCCCTATTAAGCCAATTCGGGTCTTTCGGATCATAGTTCATGATCCTCTTGCCGTCGACCGTCTTCCCGAAATAAAGCGCCGCCACCATCTTAACCATCGAAAGTGAGCCGCCCGGATGTCCGGAACCGGCTTTCATTATCATGTCTATAACGTCTTTTTTCAGGATGGCCGAAATAAT
>CAZYZC010000198.1:0-3002 GCA_964650985.1 uncultured Planctomycetia bacterium
CCAAAACAGTCCTCGCCTGGTTTTTATTATTTGCTTTTGTGCTATCCATGGCTTTCGTAGTGACCATCAGTAATATACTCATCTTTCTTATTGCCTGGGAGATCATGTCTTTAGTTTCGTATTTTCTAGTTGTATTTGATACAAAACACGAAAAGTCTATTCAGGCGGGCACAATCTATATTGTCATGACTCATATAGGTACCGCGTTTTTAATAATCGCGTTTATGACGATGTTTAAATATGCGCACTCATTTGATTACTCTGCTATAAAAAGCGCCTGTTTATTGATGCCGGCGCATACCAGGAACATAGTTTTCTTATTGCTCTTAATAGGATTTGGAACCAAGGCCGGCATAGTGCCTTTACACATCTGGCTGCCATACGCGCATCCACAAGCGCCAAGCCACATCTCAAGTATCATGTCAGGTGTAATGATTAAGACCGCGATATACGGGATAATCCGGTTTGTAATATTCATACTCGGTGTAAATTCTTCATGGTGGGGCGTATTAGTTCTAATCTTAGCGGTTATCTCCTGTCTTGTAGGTGTCATTTATGCGCTTATGGAACATGACATTAAAAGGCTTCTTGCATATCATAGCGTTGAAAATATCGGGATTATTCTATTAGGAATAGGGCTGGCGATGTTTTTTCTGAGCATAAACCTACCTTATTTAGCCGTATTTTCCATGATAGCTGGGCTGTATCACCTGGTAAATCACGCAATTTTTAAAGGGCTGTTATTTTTATGTGCCGGCAGCGTGTACAAGGCCACAGGAACTCGTGATATTGAAAAGCTGGGGGGCCTTATTAAGAATATGCCGCAGACTGCCGCCTATTTCTTAGTAGGCGCTATGGCGATTTCCGCATTGCCGCCTCTCAATGGTTTTGTAAGTGAATGGCTGACCTTGCAGGCATTCTTTTTAGGGGCTTTTAATGTAACAGGGGGAACCAAGCTTTTCCTGGGAATTTGCGCCGCGATGTTAGCCTTAACAAGCGGTTTGGCAGCCGCTTGTTTTGTTAAGGCATTCGGCATAACATTTTTAGCACAACCCAGAAGTCGTTACGCTCAGAACGCAAAAGAGGTTTCTTTATCCATGAAGGCAGGCATGTTATTTCTGTCGCTCTTAACCATTATTTTTGGTTTAGCGGCAGCCTTGATAATAAAGTTATTGGCAAAAGTTGCAAGCGCGGCAACCGGTATCGATATTAGTAATATGAGATTTGCTTTCAACAATTTTACCGTGAGTCCGCAGGCAGGTAAAAGTATATACCTTTCCACGCCTTTACTTACGTTTATATTGATTGCGCTGGGAGTTATAGGATTTGTCTTATATAGATTATTCAGCAGGGAGAAGGTAAAAAGTTATAATACCTGGGATTGTGGTTACTACAAGATAGATTCACGTAATGAGTACACCGCGACCGCTTTTTCAAAACCATTCAGAATCGCTTTTAGTTTCTTTCTCTTGCCATATCGCAAAACACAGAAAATCAGAGAATCATTTTATCATATTAAGTCCTTTACGTATGAAACACACACAACAAAAGTTTTCAAAAAATATATTTTCGACCTGGTGCTTCGGCTTGTGTTTAGATCAGCCAAGTCCATGAGGCGTATTCAGCCGGGCAGTATCCATCTGTACCTGTCCTATATATTTGTTACTGTATTATTGTTGATCATGTTTATGCACCGGTTCTAAGATGATGAAAATACTTATACTTATACTGCAGTTGGTAGTATTTATAGGAATCGCTCCGCTTTTAAGCGGCCTGATTACGAAGATAAAAAATAACATCAGGATGCGAAGGGGCCAGAGTATTTTTCAGCCATATTACAATTTAGCCAAACTCTTTTCGAAGGGGGAGGTGATTTCAGAAACGGCTTCTTGGATATTTAGGGCTGCCCCTTTCGTGGTTATTTCTTCTTCTCTCGCGGCAGCTATGTTAATTCCTGTATTTATTTTTTCTAGTCCAATGTATTGTATGGGTGATTTTTTAGCTCTAATCTTTATTTTCGCCTTAGGTCGATTCTTCCTGGCCCTTGCAGCGTTGGACACCGGAAGTTCTTTTGGCGGGATGGGGTCATCGCGGGAGATGTTTATCTCAAGTTTAGTCGAGCCGGTGCTTTTATTGGCGGTATTTTCCATATCCTTGCAGTTCGGTTCAACGGACATTTCTGCATTTAGTGGCATGCACGCTGTAACCGTTTCTTCTATTGTCGCCGCTATGGCCCTATTTCTTGTTACAATCGCAGAAACATCGCGCATTCCTGTAGATAATCAGGAAACGCACCTTGAATTGACAATGGTGCATGAGGCCATGGTTTTGGAATACTCAGGCAGATCCCTTGCTTTGATCGAGATGGCTTCTTATATAAAACAGATGGTCATGTTTTTTCTTATTGCTCAGGTTGTTTTTCCAATCGCCGTACCCTGTTTTATTGATTTAACCCAAATGATTCTCTGGATCTTGTGGTATCTATCAAGGATAGTTATCATTAGTGTTGCAGTAGCTTTAGTAGAAGTTTCGATAGCGAAGATGCGCTTATTCAGGGTGACGGATTTTCTAGGGTTTGCTTTTGCATTAGGAGTCATCGCTGTAGTATGCGCGATTTTAGGAGTTTAGCATGCCGACAATAATTTTATTAGGAATTTTAGGTTCGACATTTCTCATGGTCATGGCCAAGAGAATGCCAGCTTTGATAAGAAGCTTCCGTTACCAATCTTTTTTTCTTTTCGTAATAATTTTTATCGCCGCATTTAAGGAAAATCGCCTCGACCTCTATATCGTCGCCGCTCTTATTATTGTCCTGAAAGTCTTGGCGATACCATATTTTTTATCTTCTACCGCGAAAAAAATTAAAGTGGACGAGAACTTAGGGCTTTTCATAAATTCTCAACTTTCGCTTATCATCGCGCTCATACTTACTTATTTCTCGTGGATCTTTTCTAAAAACCTTGGCTTCACCGGAGAATATTTTTCTGGGATCGCGATTACCG
>CAZYZC010000199.1:0-1240 GCA_964650985.1 uncultured Planctomycetia bacterium
GTCAAGGCGCGATAGATAGCGTTTTTCCAAAAACGACCTCTGTCTGGGAGAAAGTTTGAATTCCATGCCGCTCCTGGATGCCATGGGCCCCAGAAAAGCCACCTTGCCGAACTTAATAGCCTTGGCTGGCACGGGGCTGGCGACGACCTGCACCGCCGATATCCAGAACAGATGCCAGCCCAGCGATATTCCGATAGCCGCCATTAATATCTTATATTTCTTCATCCTGACCCCTAATCACTACTCACTCGTCGCGATATTCGCCTGCAGAACACCCTCGCGCCTGCACATATCCCATATCTCTACTATGCGCCCAAGCGACGCCTTCTGGTCGGCTTTTATAAGAAGCGCCGTCTTGTTCTTCGCCATTATCTTAAGCCGCGACAGCATCTCTTCCGGTGAGATCTCCCTTTCGTTCATGTACAAGATATCGTCTTTCGTTATTATCAGGGTCGCCCCTTCTTCCTGTATGACCTCGCCGGTAACCGCTTTGGGCAATACGACTTTTATACCCGGCTGGAATATAAAGCTGGAGGTGAACATGAAGAATATGAACAGCAGGAAAAAGACGTTTATTATCGGCGTCAGGTCGATAAGAAGGCTCACCTCTTTTCTTCTTCTCTTAAACCTCATAAGTGTCTCTGCGGGATGAAAGCAGGTTTACCAGGTCCATCGCGCTCTTCTCCATGTCATATACGAATCCGTCGACCCGGCTCGTAAGATAGTTATACGCCACATAAGCCGGTATGGCCACCGAAAGCCCGGCCACTGTAGCCAGGAGAGCCTCCCATATCCCTCCGGCCAGATCTCCCGGGTTCACCGGCACCATCGATGCAGCCTTGGCCTGTATTATCTGGAACGACCTTATCATGCCCGTTACCGTCCCCAGCAATCCCAGAAGTGGCGTTATGTGTGCTATGGTGGCGAGTATGGGCAGATGTTTTTCAAGCCTCGGTATCTCGAGCTCCGCGGCCTCCGCGACAGCCTCCTTTATCTCCGGGCGCGACCTGTCGTGCTTTAATATGCCGGCTTTTATTATATGCGCGACCGGGCCGGGGGTCGAATTGCACATTTCAACGGCTTCGATGATCTTGTTCCTCTTGAGGATGCCTATTATCCCGTCCATGAACTTATCGGAGTCTACCCTCGCTTTATTCAGCGTATACATCCTCTCTATGACTACCCCCACAGCGAGTATGGACGCCAGCACTATCAGGTACATCATAGGCCCGCCCTTATT
>CAZYZC010000199.1:1340-2984 GCA_964650985.1 uncultured Planctomycetia bacterium
TTCTCATAAAGACGCCTGGCATCTTCGAACTTCTCCAGCCTCTCGAATATCTTCGCGCAGGCGAGGGTGGCCCTTACCGACCAGAAGGTCCTGCCCGAGTACAGATACGTAACCTTCAGATAATCCTCGGCGGCCTTCGGAAGATCGCCCTTCTCCTCGGCGCATTCGGCTATTTCATACTGTATCTGGGCGTTAAGCTCCGTATCGTCGTCCGTGAGCGCCTTACCCATATACGACGCCGCGGCGTCGTACTCTTTTTCGTCTTTCTTTATCGTGGCGATCCTGCGGTAGGATCTCCTTGCGTAATCTGAATCCGGGTTTTTAGCCGCAAGCTCTTCAAACCTGGCTATGGCTTCGCCGGATTTTCCTTCTTCATGCAGTATCCCGGCTAACTGGTAGAGCGCCTCGTCCGCCATCCCTCCGGACCCGTAGCTCTTGATTATGCTGGAGTAATACTCCCGCGCTTTTTCGTACTTCTTCTTCGAATCATAATACTCCGCAAACCAGAATACCACGTCGGAGATGTTATCGGCTCTGGGGTAATCCCTCATATACGCGGTAAACTCCGCCAGGGCTTCGGCTTCTTTACCCATATTGTAAAAACACCAGGCTATCTGGTATCTCGCCATCTGCCGCAGCTCTTCGTCCTTCGAGCCTTTAGCCAGGGCCTTAAAAGCAGCGAGAGCCTTATTGTATTCCGAGTCATTGTAAAGACAATTTGCCAGATAGAGCTTCACCTTTTCCGTGTCGTGGCTGCCGGGAAAAAGCTTTAACAGTTTTTCAAATTCAGCGGCTGAGCGCTCGAAATCGCCTATTTTGAAATACGCCGAGCCGAGCTGAAAAAAAACCTCTTCCTTGAACCGGGTATCCGGAAAATTGAACAATACGTTCTGGTAGGCAAGTATCGCGCGGTCATACTTAGCGGTGGCCAAGGATATGTTGCCGACCTGATACTGGGCGTAGTCGGACCATAAGCTATCCGGATATTTAACGAGCACTATATCGTAGCTTTCCAGGGCCTTCTGATACTCTTTTCTGTCGAAGTATATATCGCCTATCTTCGTCACCGCGCCGGCCGATAAATTTATATCTTTTGATTCCGTCTCGATCCAGACAAATTCATCGATCGCCTCGTCCGTCTTTCCCAGGCTGCAGTATATCCAGCCCAGCTCATAGCGGAGATTATCCAGGTAATTCGACTTATCAAATTTTTCGATGGCCTCCCTGGCGGCGGCTTCGGCCCCGGCGTAATCCTGCTTCGAATAGAGGAGCTTCGTCTTCCTGTAATAGGCCTCCGCGGCCGTTTCGCTCGAAGGATAGGAAGATATTATGCGGTCGCAGATAGCTATGGCGTCGTCGCCCAGGCCGAGTTTTTCGTAATTCTTTTCCAGCCCCAGAAGTGAAAGCCCGGTCATAAATTCGGCGTCCGCCTTGTCGAGACACTCCTTGAATCCCTCGGCGCTGTTTTTATAATCTCCTGTCTGGAAAAGCGCGCTCGCCTTTCTATAAGCCGCGAAGAGCGACCACTTCGATGAAGGGGCTATGGAGACGGCTCTTTCAAACGACGCCGCGGCCTCGTTGTACTTGGCCTGATAGAATTCGGATTCGCCTTTAAGATAATACGCCTCGGCGGTCTTTTCCGAT
>CAZYZC010000200.1:0-2983 GCA_964650985.1 uncultured Planctomycetia bacterium
TTGAGTTCAAGAAACTCCTCGACGAAGATGTCATAAAGATGATGTGCTCGGCGCTCGCCGATAAAGAGCGGGGTCTCGGCAGGATACCTGTCGCCGCCGACGACGAAGCGCTCGCGCACCTCGCGAAAGTCTCGGAAGGCGACGGCCGCCGCGCGCTTTCGGCGCTGGAGGTAGGCATCCTGACCACTCCTGCCGGCAAGGATAAAAAAATCCGATTCACGCTGAAGGTGGCGGAGGAGTCGATACAGAAGAAGGCGGTTCTGTACGACAAAGACGAAGACGGCCATTATGACACGATATCCGCTTTCATAAAGTCGATGCGCGGCTCTGATCCGGACGCCGTCCTGTATTGGCTTGCCAAGATGATATATGCAGGAGAAGATCCCAGGTTCATCGCGCGCAGGATAGTCATATGCGCCGCTGAGGATGTCGGCAACGCCGACCCGCAGGCGCTCATTCTGGCGAATGCCGCGCTCCAGGTTTCGGAATTCGTCGGGATGCCGGAGGCACGAATACCGCTCGCGCAGGCCGCGGTCTATGTGGCGTGCGCGCCGAAGTCGAACGCGGCGTACATGGGGATAGAAGCGGCCCTTAAAGATGTCGAAGAGGGCAAGGTCCTCGACGTGCCGGACCACCTGAAGGACGCATCGCTCGACGGCGATGCCTTCGGCCATGGCAAAGGCTATAAATACGCCCACGATTTTGATAACCATTATGTGAAGCAGGAATACAAACCATCAGTGGTAAAGTACTACTTTCCGACGACTATAGGATACGAAAAGAAGATCAAAGACTGGCTTGAGCAACTCAGCCGCCAGACTTAACGCCGCCCGGACACGTGGGTTGAGCCGTAAATTTTGATCAGGTATAGACAAGAGAAAAGATATTAGAGCAGGCGCCTCATAGCAAATATATAAAATATGATAGATATATACACCATAAAAATTCTTGAGATCAAAATTAGGCGAAACCCACTGGCTGGGCGGCTGCCTAAGGGAGCGTCGAGTTGAACAAGAAGTGTGTAGCGCTGCTCTCCGGCGGGCTTGACTCGATACTCGCGATACGGGTGCTGCAGGAGCAGGGTATCGAAGTCCATGCGGTCAATTATGTCATAAAATTCGCCGCGTGTATTCCGACTAACGGTGAAAACGCAGCTACTAAGGCCGCGAAGGTTCTCGGGGTACCGGTCAAGGTCGTAGATATTACCGAGGAGTACCTGTCGGTGCTGCTTAATCCGAAACACGGTTACGGCGCAAATATAAATCCATGTATCGATTGTAAGATCTTCATGCTCACGAAAGCCAAAAAGTATATGGAGGAGATCGGCGCGTCATTTTTAGTGACGGGTGAAGTGCTGGGTGAGCGGCCGATGTCTCAGAGAAGGGACGCTCTGGCGATGATAGAGAAGGACGCCGAAGTGCGCGGGATATTGCTCCGTCCCCTTTCGGCAAGGATACTAGACGAGACGATCCCCGAGAAAGAAGGCGTCGTGGACAGAAAGAGGCTCCTGGACATAAAGGGCAGGTCGCGCCGGCCGCAGATGGCTTTAGCGAAGAAATTCGGCATAAACGAATACCCTAACCCGGCGGGAGGATGTTTATTGACCGACGAGGGCTTTACGAGACGGGTCAAGGATCTCATGGAGTATAAGGAATTTAATACCACTAATCTTATGTTTTTAACCGTCGGAAGGCATTTCAGGCTTTCTCCCCATGTGAAACTTGCCATCGGGCGCGATAAGAAAGAGAACGATACCCTCGAGACTCACGTTGGGCCGGAAGACATATGTATGAGGCTCGAGGAGCACCAGGGGCCGCTCGGAGTATTGAGAGGCGCCCCCGATGAAGGGTCGATACTTACGGCAGCGCGCCTAGTCGCATACCATACCAAGCTGCGCAACGAGCCAAGCCTTAAAGTCGAATATTGGAAGGGCGCGTCCGGCGCCAGATCCGTCATTACCGTAAAACCGGCAATCCTCGAAGAGGTCGAGAAATTAAGGCTATAGATGCGCAGGAATGCCAGGCTATTTTTAAGCGTATTAACCGCAGTCGTACTGTCAGGATGCGCCACTTTCCCTATTATTGACGGCAGATACAATAATTCCGAAGATATAGCCAGGGCCGCAGGACTCGAACGCTCTTATATTAAGTCAGGGAACTTCACATTAACCGTTTATAGCCGTGTCGATAATCCCGGAAAGCCGGTAGCGATATACATTGAAGGCGACGGCCTTGCTTATCGCGACAGGTCGAGGATTTCGATAGACCCTACGCCGATTAACCCAATAGCTTTGTGCCTGGCCGCCGTAGATCCGTCGCCTAACGTTGCCTACATAGCAAGGCCCGGCCAATATTGCCGCGGCGAGATCCCCGATTGCGACCGGTCATACTGGACTACCCGGAGATTTTCCGAAGAGGCAGTCCGATCAATTAACGAAACAGTCTCGGGGATAAAGAGTAAAGCCGGCAGCAAAGAATTGAACCTGGTCGGTTTCTCCGGCGGGGCCGCAATCGCGTGTCTCGTTGCCGCCCGGCGCAACGATATCGCGTCGCTTAGGACCGTAGCCGGCAATCTCGACCCGAACGCCGTAAACTCTTTCCACAAGGTAAGCAGGCTCGAAGGCTCGCTTAATCCAATGGATGTTGCGCCACATCTGGCCGGGATCCCACAGCGCCACTTTATCGGAGGGCGGGATATCGTGATCCCTCCCTCCATAGCCTTCAGCTTTGCGAAAGCATCGAATGACTTCACGGAGAAGACCGTTACTGTCGCGCCCGGGGCCGGACATAATAAAGGCTGGCCCGAGCGATGGGCGGAGCTGCTCAAATTTGTCCCCGTTAAGCCTTCCGAAAACATCTAACCTGGTTAGTTTAACCTGGTTAGTTTAACCTGGTTAGTTTAGTCTTTCTTGTTTTTCTGGTGGTTGCTGCGCTAGGTAGCAGCGGTATAATTCTTTTTTCGCTGACCGAAGCAGCGGAGGATT
>CAZYZC010000201.1:0-2982 GCA_964650985.1 uncultured Planctomycetia bacterium
TAATAGGAGAATAATGACAAATTTTTTGCCGATATCCAAGCGTGACATGGCTTCGCGCGGCTGGGATGAGCCGGATATCATACTCGTTACAGGTGATGCTTATGTTGATCATCCTTCTTATGGCGCTGCCCTCATAGGAAGAGTTTTAGAAGACTCTGGGTTCAGGGTGGGCATTATCGCTCAGCCGGACTGGCGTTACACGGATGACTTTAAGGCTCTCGGCCGGCCAAAATTATTTTTTGGAGTGACGGCCGGCAATCTCGATTCCATGGTCGCTAATTATACGGCGAATAAAAAAATCCGCAATATCGATGATTATTCGCCCGGTGGCAAATCCCACCGCAGGCCTGACAGAGCAAGCATAATGTATGCAAATAAATTACAGCAGGCGTATAAAGGTGTTCCAATTGTCCTCGGCGGCATGGAAGCCAGCATGAGAAGGCTCGCCCACTACGATTACTGGTCGGATAAAGTCAGGCGCGCGTTGTTGCTCGACTCAAAGTGTGATATCCTCGTTTATGGTATGGGCGAAAAGCAGATGCTTGAGATAGCCTTACGGCTTAAAGGGGGCGAAAGCATACATTCGCTCGATAATATAAGAGGCACGGTAGTAGTCAGAAAGAGTGTTGAAGCGGCCTTAGAGCGCGTATCCATTCCTTCCTTTGAAGAAGTAAGCCAGGACAGGGTTAAATTCAATCAGGCTTTTAAGGACATCTGTTCGGAATCGGATCCTATACGCGGCAAAGCGATAATTCAAAAGCACGGGGACCGGTTTGTCATACAATATCCTCCTGCCTTACCCATGACGACTGAAGAGATCGATAAGGTATATTCGCTCACCTATATGCGTGATTGGCACTCATCATACGATAAATATGGCGGTGTCCCGGGGTTTGAGATAGTGAGAAATTCGGTGACTTCTCATCGCGGATGCGCCGGAGGATGCAGTTTCTGCTCGCTTTATCTGCACCAGGGCAGGATCGTCCAGAGCCGCAGCATTGAATCCGTAGTGGAAGAAGTAAAGAAGATATCGCTCGATAAGAAATTCAAAGGAACAATTACTGACATTGGAGGGCCCACGGCGAACATGTATATGGCAAATTGCCACACATGGAAAGAGCGCGGCGCGTGCCGCGAAAAAAAGTGTCTCGTGCCGGAAATTTGCAGAAATTTCAAACTTGGCTATGAGGATTCTTTGAAATTGTGGAAAGAGCTTGAGGCGATACCGAAGGTGAATCACGTCTTCGTCGGCAGCGGCGTAAGATATGATCTATTGACGGAGAGCCGCTCCGATGAGTATCTGAATGAGCTGTGCGCGCATCACGTAAGCGGACAGCTTAAAGTCGCGCCCGAACATTGCGTGAACTCCGTGCTCGACCTGATGAATAAGCCAAAATTTGCCGCCTACGAAAGTTTTGTAGGCAGGTTCGAAAGAGTAAACAGGAGGCTGGATAAGAAGCAATTTCTTGTGAATTATTTTATAGTGGGCCATCCGGGAGCAAAGTTAGAAGACGCCCTCGAGCTTGCTCTGTATTTGGCGAAAAAACGTATACATCCTGAGCAGGTGCAGGACTTCATTCCTTTACCTATGACTCTCTCGGGGGCAATGTATTATACGGAACAGGATCCCGTTACAGGAAAGAAGCTTTATGTGGCGAAATATCCTCATGAGAGGATGATGCAAAGAGCTCTTTTGCAGCACAAGAACCCCCAAAACAAGCAGTATATCTTGAGAGCTCTTAAAATACTCGATAAAGAGGGTCTAAAGAAGCTTTTACTGGGGTAATAGGGACCGGAAGACACATAGTACCCCCCCGTAGTTAAGTTATCAAGCTTTTTGTTAAGCAGAGCGTCTAAATCAACCGGTGGTAACATAAGAGCTTCTTTTGTAATATCTGGACGTTTTTCTTGAGCCAGCTGCCAAGGGCTTTTATTTTCTTTGTAAGTGTTAGGTCTTTCGAGATTAAAGAACAGCTGATAAGTATTGGCTTTCTCCATAAAGTCGATTCTATCAGTAAAGTTTTCGAGTTCATAGAATTCGGTCTCGATTAAATTATGGACGGTTTCCACATCGGACTGGAATCTGTGAGCTCCGGGTGGAATAGTGCTGTGAATGAGTTTGGCCGATTCGATCGCGAGAGTATAGGCGGAAGGATTCTTTGCCGACCATGATCCGATATATTCCGAGCCATTATCGGTCTGGCGTATGCCATTCTCAACAATAAGACCGTATTTTTTAAGGTGTTCATTGATATATTCGGCAAAGTTCTCGGAATTAATAAGCGATCTCTCCTCGGAGAATCCTAAGAACTGCACTCCGCAGCTTATTTCGCGGAAGGTATACTGAACCTTGGGCAGGTGCATATCCATCATCTGCGGCCAGTATTCAGGGATATCATCGAGATCTTTAGTGTCTTCGCACACTCTCTCGAAGAGAGCGAATTGCTTTTTAATCTCGCGCAGGTTTTGTTTGGTGACGTGCTTCTTTCGACGCTTGCGGCTGGATATGCCGTTCTTACGCCATATCTTTCGTATGGTCTTGGCTGATTCCGGCAGCTTCTCAAGTGTTTTGACCTGATCCGCGCCGATTCGTTTATATACGCCTTTTAGAGCCACGATCTTTTTCTCCCGGTCATCCCGTATAGCTCCTGGCGAGAAGTGAGGTCGGCGTGATAAATCACCAAGAGCCTGATAGCCGCCCTCAATGAAGCGCATGAACCATTTACGGACAGTCTTAGGACTGGTGGCATAGAGCCTGGCTGTGGGCTTTACGCCGTGAACTCTAGCATGAATGACCATCTGATACCTTTGCTGCTTTTTATCTTTACTTAATCGCATAACTTGATACCATGGGTATGGACACATATAACCGTCTCCTTATCTTGATTGGACAAGGAGCATTGTATCAGGTTATCATGTGTCCGCTTTTTATATTTTCATACGGATCATTGATATACCGGTCCCATTGGGCGACACGGCGCC
>CAZYZC010000202.1:0-2954 GCA_964650985.1 uncultured Planctomycetia bacterium
TGGAGACGATGATGCGATACGATGTCAAAGACTTAAGCCTCGCCAAAAAAGGCGCCCTCAGAATAGAGTGGGCTAATGAATACATGAAGGTCCTCGGCCTGGTGCGTAAACATTTCAAGAGGGAGAAGCCGTTAAAAGGGCTGAAGCTGGCGCTATGCCTGCACGTTACCACCGAAACCGCGAACCTGGCCATAACGCTTAAAGACGCGGGAGCCGAGGTGTTTATTTCGGCGTCGAACCCTCTCAGCACGCAGGATGACGTCGCGGCGTCGCTGGTCAAAGATTTCGGCATACCGACATTCGCCATAAAAGGCGAAGACAATAAGACCTACTACCGGCATATAAACGCCGTCCTTGATTCGAAGCCCAATATCACCATGGATGACGGGGCGGACCTCGTCTCTATTATACACAAGACGCGGCGGAACCTCGCAAAGGAGATACTCGGCGGCACCGAAGAGACTACGACCGGCGTTATACGGTTAAGGAGCATGGAGAATAAGAAACTTCTCCTTTATCCGATAATAGCCGTTAACGACGCCGACACCAAGCATCTTTTTGACAATCGTTACGGCACGGGACAATCTACCGTAGACGGCATCGTCCGCGCGACGAATGTGCTTCTGGCGGGCTCGAACTTCGTCGTCTGCGGATACGGCTGGTGCGGGCGGGGCGTCGCGATGCGCGCCCGCGGCATGGGCGCCCAGGTCATAGTGACGGAGATCGATCCGCTCAAGGCCCTGGAGGCCGTGATGGACGGTTACCGGGTCATGTCTATGAAGGACGCCGTCGTTATAGGCGATGTCTTCGTTACGCTTACCGGCGATATCAACGTCGTGCGTAAGGAGCATTTTGAGTCGATGAAGGACGGCGCCATCGTATCGAACTCCGGCCATTTCAACGTGGAGATAGATATAGAGGGACTGGAAAAGATATCTAGAAGTGAGCGCCGGGTGCGCGAATTCGTCGACGAATATACTCTTAAGGACGGCAGGCGCATAAATCTGCTGGGCGAGGGAAGGCTTATAAATCTTGCCGCGGCGGAAGGGCATCCGGCCAGCGTAATGGATATGAGCTTCGCAAACCAGGCCCTGGCCTGCGAGTACATGGCCAAGAATTACAAGAAGCTCGGTAAGAAGGTCTATAAGGTGCCGGAATTTATAGACAAGAACATATCTAAACTTAAATTGGAGTCTCTGGGCGTGAAGATAGACACTCTTACGAAGGAGCAGAAGAAGTATCTCGAGAGCTGGGAGATGGGAACGTAAAAAAATTTACCAAAATTTTCAAGCTTCGATTTAATCTTTAATTCCAAACTTTTAAATAACAAACGAAAGAAAGGGGTTACAAAAAATGGGAAGAAGGCCGATCGATATGGACAGGATGGCGCTTGACCTTGGTTTAAACGAAAACACGGACGCGAAGAAAGCGATAGCAAAGAAGATAGTCGATCTCGCTTATAAGAAAGGCATATACGCCTCCAGCATAAACGATTTTTATATGGCAAGGGGCCGCGGGGAGATTCCCCCGACGTTCACCGTTCCGGCCATAAATCTGAGGACGCTTACCTACGATCTCGCCAAAGCGATATTCCGCGTGGCAAAGCGCAATAATACCGGCGCGTTCATATTCGAGATAGCGAAATCGGAGATGGCTTACACCGCGCAGCCGGCCTTCGAATATACAGCGACATGCCTGGCCGCCGCCATAAAGGAAGGATGGTCCGGGCCCGTATTCATACAGGGAGACCACTTCCAGATCAACGCCAAGAACTACAAGGCCGACCCGGAGAAAGAGTTAAGCGGCATAAAGGACCTGATAGTACACGCCATGGAGGCGGGGTTCTATAACATAGATATAGATTCCTCCACGCTTGTGGACCTTTCGAAGCCCAGCATAAAGAAGCAGCAGGAGTCTAATTACGAGGTCTGCGCGCTTCTTACTAACTTCATCCGCCAGAACCAGCCGCGGGGTGTCCAGGTATCGGTGGGCGGCGAGATAGGGGAAGTGGGCCACCAGAATTCGACTGTAGAGGACCTGCGCGCTTTCATGGAAGGGTATAATAAGCGCCTGCGAAAAGGAAGGACAGGCATAAGCAAGATAAGCATACAGACCGGCACTTCGCACGGCGGGGTGGTTCTTCCGGACGGAACGATAGCCAAGGTTAAGCTCGATTTCGATACCTTGAGGACGCTGTCGAAGATGGCCCGTGAAGAGTATGGGATGGCCGGAGCTGTTCAGCACGGGGCATCGACCCTTCCCGCGGAAGCATTCGGGAATTTTCCGGAAGTGGGAACGGCCGAGGTGCATCTGGCCACCGAATTCCAGAATATGGTGTATGAGTCGTCTCATTTTCCGAAAGAACTTAAGAATAAGATATACGACTGGCTGAGGAATACTCAAGGATCGGAGAAGAAGCCCGACCAGACCGATGAGCAGTTCGTGTACAGCACCAGGAAGAAAGCTCTCGGTCAGTTCAAAAAGGATATACTGGCCCTGCCGGCATCGTCACGGAACGCCATAGCCAAAGAGGTGGAGGCCAAGTTCGAATTCCTCTTCGAGAAATTGAAATCGGGTAATACGAAAAAAGACGTGGATAAGTTCACCGTATTGAAGCGCGTGATATCGAGAAAGTCCAAGCCCGCCAAAGAAGTCGAGATAGACGGAGAGGGAGCGGATTAAGAGAACGGTATGCGCCAGAAGAGCGCCCGGCCTAAAAAGCCGGGCGTTTTTTATGCCCGCTTGTTTATCAGGTGTATCCCGAGCCCCGCGAAGATGAAGTTGCCGAGCCAGGCGGCTACGATGGGAGGGAGAAGCCCGGCTTTTCCGAAAGCGAGCGATATCGCGACGAAGGCATAGTACAGAAGCCCTATAGCGACGCTTGTCCCGATGCCTATCAGCACTCCGCCGCGGGTAGTTATGAGGGCAAACGGCGCGCCTATCAGTATTATGAT
>CAZYZC010000203.1:0-2951 GCA_964650985.1 uncultured Planctomycetia bacterium
GCAAGCGTCAATTTTAAGGAGGCGGTATCGCTTACGTTCATAGGGCTATTCTTCAATAACTTCCTGCCCACTTCTATAGGAGGCGATCTGGTAAAAGCTTATTACCTCTCTCATAAAACATCTGACAGGATAGGATCGTTCGCATCGGTATTGGTGGACAGACTTATGGGCCTTCTTACGATGATATTTATGGCCTCCGCGGCACTCGTCTTCATACAGTCCTCGATAATAAGCGACGATATAAGGCAGATCCTTTACGGCATAACGGCCGCGGCGCTCGTCGTGGTGCTCTTCGTCATAAATAAGACTTTCGCGAAGTCGCTTTCGGGGCTCCTGGCCTTTGCCAAGCCTCTGGTCACGAGGCTTAAAGACGCGTACTACACGATCCATCATTTCAAGAATAACAAGGGGCTCATTGCCAAGGCTTTCGGGATATCGGTCATAAGCCAGATCTTATTTTATATTTCGTTCGGGATGATAGCCTTAAGCATAGGATCCCGGATATCCCTCATAAACGCGCTTTTAAGGATACCACTCATAAGCCTGATGAGCATGCTGCCGTCCCTGAATGGTCTGGGTTTAAGAGAGGGCGCCACGGTAGTCCTGTTCGGGCCGCTCATCGGCAAGGAGAGCGCTTTTGCCGTAAGCATACTGTGGATACTGGTCCTCTTGATAGGGAGCGTCATAGGCGGTCTTATATACGCCCTCAGTCCGCAGTTCAGGGTGAAGTTTACCGAATTGAAGAAGTCTGCTTAACGGCAGACAGGAAGGTGTAAAATGAAGAAGATACTCGTGATCCACGGGCCGAATCTTAATCTCCTCGGCAGCCGCGAGGTGAACGTGTACGGAAAAGTCACTATCGACGGCATAAATAAGGATTTAAAGGCTCTAGCGGGGGCTAAGAAGGTCTCTCTTGAGATAGTCCAGTCCGATCATGAAGGTGAAATAGTCGGATTGATAGGCAAGGCCAAGGCCGAATTCGACGCGATACTTATAAATCCGGCGGCTTATACGCATACTTCGGTGGCGATAAGGGACGCGATAAGCGCGGTAGATATACCTACCGTAGAGGTCCATCTGTCAAATATATACGCGCGCGAAGAGTTCAGGCACACCTCGCTCATCGCTCCTGTGGCGAGGGGCCAGGTATCGGGTTTCGGCAAGATGAGTTATGTGCTGGGCCTGGAAGCGGCCATATCTTTGATAAAATCTTAAGCGTATAATAAGGACGATATGCCGGTTTCAGACCTCAAAAAGCGGTTGTCAGAAGTAAGGCGGGCGATGAAAGAAGCGTCGCTCGACTCATTTTTAGTTACAAGCCTGAATAACGTCGCGTATTTAAGCGGATTCCGCGGCACCGACGCGGTGATGCTGGTGACTGCAGGGGGCGGATACTTTTTTACGGATTCCCGCTATATCGAAGAGGCCCGGAAAACGATAGCCGGGCACCTCGATGTGAGCCTGGTGGAGGAGTCGACCTTCGCCAGCATAAACGGAATAGTAAGGTCCGAAAGACTTAAAAACCTCGGTTTTGAGTCGATGGATCTGCCTTACGGCGTCGCGAACAGGTTAAAAAGCCTGCTGTCCAAGACCGGGTTTGTGCCCGTGAAGAACCTGGTGGAGACCCTGCGGTCCATTAAGGATAAGGGGGAGATAGAGAAAGTAAGAAGAGCTGTCAGGCTGGCAAAGGAAGTCTTCGCGAGAGCGGCGGGATATGTGCGGCCGGGCGTCTCGGAAGAGCTCGTAAAAAGGAAGATAGAGCTTGACCTCGTGAGTAAAGGCGCCGCCTGCGCGTTCGAGCCCATAATAGCTTCCGGCTTTAATTCGTCGAAGCCGCACGCCAGGGCAACGGGCAGGTCGTTTAAGGCTAACGATTTCGTCATGATAGATATGGGCGCAAAAGTAGACTGCTACAATTCGGACCTGACAAGGACGATAGTCCTTGGAAAGGCGAAGAAAAAATTCAGTAAAATATATGAAACGGTCAGACAGGCGCAGCTTGAGGCCATCGGCCGTATAACTTCCGGAGTGAAGGCTTCGGACATAGATGAGGCCGGCCGTGATCACATCGAAAAGAGCGGTTTCGGCAGGTATTTCGGCCATTCTCTGGGGCACGGCGTCGGCCTGGATGTCCATGAGGAGCCGTCCATATCGGCCTCTTCAAAGACCCGCCTTGCGGCCGGAATGGTGTTTACTGTGGAGCCGGCGATATATATACCCGGTTTCGGCGGTGTAAGGATAGAGGATATGGTACTGGTCACAAAGAACGGCTGTGAAGTACTGACAAGGTAGGCATAGATAACATTTGGAATTCATAAAAGGAGAAACACATGTATATTAAAGAGATAAAGGATATGATAAATCTGATGAATGAGAACGGCCTTACGGAGCTGGAGATCGAGAAAGAGGGCGTAAGGATAAAACTGCGTAAGGGCTCAAGCGGGTATGAAAAGGATATACAATATGTCGCCCAGGCTCCGTCCCAAGGCGCCGCGCTCGGCGGTCCGGCGGCTCAGGCGGCCGCGGAAGCCAAAAAATCCACCACGGTAGACGTAAAATCCCCGATGGTCGGAACCTTCTACAGATCGCCTTCCCCGGAGGCCCCGGCATACGTGGGCATAGGCGATACGATAAACGTGGGCCAGGTTATCTGTATAATAGAAGCGATGAAGCTCATGAACGAGATAAAGAGCGAAGTCAAGGGAAAGATAGTTGATATTCAGGTCGACAACGCGGAACCTGTTGAATTCGGACAGGTGCTCTTCGCCGTCGAACCGGCTTAAGGACGGTAAGGATGTTCTCTAAGATACTCATAGCGAATCGCGGGGAAGTGGCGCTCAGGATTTTAAGAGCCTGTAAGGAGATGGGAATACGTACGGTTGCCGTTTATTCCCAGCCGGATATAAATTCACTGCACGTAAAGTTCGCCGATGAAGCCATATGTATAGGAT
>CAZYZC010000204.1:0-2939 GCA_964650985.1 uncultured Planctomycetia bacterium
CTGAAAGGCCTTGAGGCGGATCTCTTCGTGGTGATATCGTTCGGGCAGATACTGAAAGACGGCATCCTCAAGATACCGAAGATATTCGCCGTGAACGTGCACGGATCTCTCCTGCCGAAATATCGAGGGGCGGCGCCCACTAACAGAGCCATAATCGACGGCGAGCGCTCCACCGGCGTTACGGTGATAAAGATGAATGACAGGATGGACGAAGGGGATATCATACTCAAAGAGGAGATCGGCATAGACCGGGATGACACAAATATAACCATCAGTGAAAGATTATCGGAACTGGGCGCTTCGGCTTTGATGAAGGCCGTGGTCCTGATAGAAGCCAAGGGCAGGAGCCTTCCGGTCACCGCGCAGGATCCGGCGCTTGCCACCTACGCCGGGAAGCTTAAAAAATCGGACGGCCTGATAAACTGGAACGAGCCGGCGGAGGTTATACATAATAAGGTGCGGGGCCTTCTTCCGTGGCCGGGAGCGTATACCGGTTATGACGGAAAGGTTCTTAAGATATTGAAGACGGAGCCGGTTAACGGCGTATTCCCGGACGGAGAGCCCGGCGAGGTGGCGGCGGCGTCCGCGTCCGAAGGCATAATAGTAAAGGCCGCCTCCGGGGCCATATCCATAAGGTACGTACAGCCCGAGGGCAAGAAGGATATGGATTCCGGCTCGTTTCTATTGGGGCACAGGATAAAAAAAGGTTACCGGTTCAAATAGGCTTGTGATATAATCCCTTAAATCTACCCCGCCACGATGATCGGACGGACGAGGCGGGGTGTCGCACAACAGAAAAAACCTCAGGCTTTAGCCTGGGCGGGCTCCAATGGCAAAGAAAATAGCTCCGCGCGAAATCATACAGCAGGACTTCCGCAACCTCAAGACCCAGGAGAGGCTGTACACGATACCCAGGATAGAGGAGCTCGTGTTCATGCAGTCCATAGAGGGCCGCGCCCACAACGGCGCCGGCGCGTTCAGCAAGCGTTTCTACGTCAATACCACCATAGACGATATCGTAAGCGCCCTCGGCAGATCCCCGAAGACGGTAAAGAACAAACGCCAGGAACTGATAGACGAGATAGTCGAATTTGTCGACAGCGCCATAGCCGACGATCCCCGCGACCGCCTGGTCACCAAAAGCGGCAAACCCCTCTTGGGTATACACCAGTTCAAGGAGCGGACCGTGAATTATCACGACGTCCTGAAAGGGATCTACCTGGGAGGGTTGAGGGACGATCCGGAGATAAGGAAGAGGGCGCAGGAGATATACAAGATAAAGATAGGATATGGCAAGTGCTATCTCGTAAATACCAGGATAATGGAAGAGATGGGCCTGGACGGCGAAGCGCTCGCTCACCAGGAGAACGAGGACAGCATAAATTATTTCAAATCCTGCGGCCTCATAGTCGAGGATCCCCGCCCCAAGCACAGCGTCCTGAAGCACATGAAGTGGCTGTATATACGCCATCACGTGGGGCCGGGGCAATCCGACGACGCCGCGATGGTGGTAAGCGGACTGTTGTATAACGTCGATGTGGCTCTGGGGGTGTTCCTGTCCGACGCCATCGACACGTTAGAGAAGTACGTACCCATATACCGGGACCAGGACAAGGAGTTGTCGCTGCATATAAAGGAGAACTACCCGTTCCTCGATATGGACGAGGAGGACGCATACGAACTGGCGTATCTGGCCGCCATCCCGGAGAACAGGGTGGACGAGATACCGGACAGCTCCTTAAGGTATCTTCTTTCCATAGACCAGGAGACGGGGCAGTCGACGCTGGAGACCCATCTCAACTTCATAGAGGGTAAGCCGTTTTTACCGATAGCGATAAGCTATAAGAGGATAATGATATCCGACCTCTATGATTTTGTCAGTGACAAGCTGAAGATTATACACAAAGACATCGTCTTTAAGATACCGGACACCTTCATAAAGGAGCTCGACTCCTCCGTTACGAAAGTCATGAGGCGCAACTTCCTCACCGTAGGGCCCCACGATTCGCTGAAGTCCGCGCTTAAGAAGGTCGAGGCCCGGAAGGCGGAGCTTATAGTAGTGAAGGACGAGATGGGCAACATCCTCGGCATAGTGAACCCCAGAGATTTTCTGGTATTCCTTAAGGGCAGGCCTTAGGGGTCAGGCACCTCTTAGTAAAGTTTTTTAAAAAGAGGTGCCTGACCCCTTTTTATTCTTGCAATTTAGGCCGCGAATGCCTATAATCATTTTTTATTGTCAACGCTAACTAAACGAAAGGAAGGGCAGTATAGATGGCAGTGAAGATAGGGATAAACGGTTTCGGCAGGATAGGCAGGATGGTGGCCCGCGCTATCCTTGAGAAGAATTCAAAAAACATAGAACTTGTCGCGGTCAACGACATTACAGACGCGAAGACCCTGGCGCACCTTTTGAAGTACGATTCGGTGCACGGGCGGTTCCCCGGCGGCGATGTTAAAGCCGGCGCGGATTCTATCGTGGTTAACGGCAAGACGATAAAGGTTTTAGCAAAAAGAGATCCGGCTGAACTTCCCTGGAAAGAGCTTGGCGTCGAGATAGTCGTCGAATCCACGGGCCTGTTCACCATAAAGAACGACGGCGTGAATAAGAAGGGCAAAGAGGTAAGGGGCGCAATTAACCATATCACCAAGGGCGGCGCTAAGAAGGTTATAATATCGGCTCCGGCTCAGGATGAAGACCTTACAATAGTGATGGGTGTAAATGAAGATAAATATGATCCTAAAAAAGACTCGGTCGTATCGAACGCTTCATGCACGACCAATTGCCTTGGGCCGGTGGCCAAGATCATTAACGACAAGTGGGGTATCGACAAGGGTCTTATGACGACGATCCACGCTTATACCAATGACCAGCACGTTCAGGACCTGCCGCATTCCGATATGAGAAGGGCCCGCGCGGCGGCGGTATCGATGATACCGAC
>CAZYZC010000205.1:0-2926 GCA_964650985.1 uncultured Planctomycetia bacterium
TTATATAACCTTGAAAAAATTGGGCAGGAATTATAAGACGACCTGCCCCTTTCATAGCGAGAAGACCCCGTCCTTCGTGGTAAGCCCTGACAAGCAGATATTCCACTGCTTCGGATGCGGAGCCGGCGGCAACGTATTCTCGTTCGTCATGAAGTACGAGAATGTGCAGTTCCCGCAAGCCGTCGAGCTTCTTGCCGAAAAGGCGGGGGTGAAGCTGCCCAGGCAGGGGCGCCGGGGAGCCGATGACTCTTTCGCGGAGAAGCTGTACGAAATAAACGACCTGGCGTGCCGGTTCTTTCAGAGCTCGCTTGAGAACAAACCGGCGACCGGGGAGTATCTCGCCTCGAGAGGCATAGGCCCGGCGAGCCTTAAGGATTTCAGGATCGGTTATGCGCCGGACTCCTGGGAGGCGCTCTTAAATTTTTTCAGGTCGAAGTCCGTCGAACCGAAAATCCTCGAGAGGGCCGGACTCGTCATCCCCAACGATAAGGGCGGCCATTACGACAGGTTCCGTAACAGGGCGATCTTCCCTATAATGGATTTGAGGGGCAGGGTCCTGGGTTTCGGGGCCAGGGTGCTGGATTCGAGCCTCCCGAAATATTTAAATTCACCGGAGACGGTGATCTACTCGAAAGGCAAGAATCTTTACGGGCTGAATTTCTCGAAAGACCATATAAAGAAAGAGAAGTTCGCCCTGATCGTGGAGGGGTATCTCGACTTCATAATACCCTACCAGTCGGGAGTGAGGAATATAATAGCGACGCTCGGGACCTCGCTTACGACCGACCAGATAAAACTTTTGAAGCGTTATACGAACACCGTGATAATGGTGTACGACCCGGACGAGGCCGGGGAGACGGCCTCCCTGAGGAATCTGGACCTTTTCATAAGCGAGGACGTCAACGTATATATAGCGGAATTATCCGAGGGGCTGGATCCGGACAGCTACATAAGGAAGTTCGGCGCCGAGGATTTCCTTAAAAAGGTCAAGAGCGCTAAGAACATATTCGAGTATAAGCTAGATAAGCTGAAGTCCAGGTTCGATATCAGCTCGACGAACGGCAAGACGGCTATCGTGGCGGCCATGCTGCCGACCATATCGAGGATAAATAACGCGGTATTCAGATCCGAGCTCGTAAAGAAACTGGCGGAGAGGCTTTCCGTAGACGAGGAAGCCATACGCTCGGAGCTTAAAAAGGTCAAGACCGAAAGCTACGAGGCCAAATACGCGCCCGCGCCGGCCGAGATGAAGAAGACCAATAAGGGCGCGGAGATGATGCTCCTGGCGCTGATGCTCGAGGGAGGGAAGTACATAGACGATATAAGATCCCGGCTCGCGCTCGATGAGCTGAGAGACTCCTCCGTCCGGGATGTCATTTCGGTGGTCTTCGGCCTGCACGACAAGAATATTGAGGTTACGGCGGTCAGGCTTATTACGGAACTGTCCGAAAGCCCCGAAGGCGTAAAGCTCGTATCCGAAGCCGCCAGCATAGTGGAAACCATAACGGATAACGATAAAGCGCTCTCGGATTGTATAGCCAAGATAAAGAAGGACAATATGAAGGACAAACTCGACGCCATCCAGCAGGATATAAAGATGGCGCATACCAGACACGATGAAGAGACGGTAAAGAAGCTCGTTTCCGCGTATAACGATCTTGTAAAAGTGCCGAAGCCCCAAACAACATTATGAAAAACATAAAGAAGAAAAAGATCCGCGCCGGGATAAAGATAGCGGAGCGCCCGGCCAGGCGTCCGGCAGGAAAAGCCGCGCCGGCAGCCGGGGCTTTGGGCGGCGGTGTTTCCGGAGGCGGCAAAAAACCCGCCGTAATCCAGGCGCCGGTGTCCGGTGCGGGCAAGAAGAGGTCCAAAGAGATAACCGAGCTCATAGCGCTGGGCAAGGAGAAGGGGCACCTTACTTTTGAAGAGGTGAATAATATACTGCCGGTCAGTATCGTCTCTTCCGATGAGATAGACGAGATACTCGGGATCCTCGGGGACGAGAATATAAAGCTGGTCGACAGCGATGAGGATGCCATCAAGGTGTCCGTTGAAGAAGGGAAGGCGGAGGAGAGGGCCGAGGAGAAAGAGGAGAAGGCCGTGGAGAAAGAGGAGTCCGCGAAATTCACCCACATAGACGACCCCGTGAAGATGTACTTAAGGCAGATGGGGCAGATATCCCTTCTTACCCGCAAGGAAGAGATAGAGATAGCGGAGCGCATAAAATGCGAAGAGGCCAAATACCGCGAGGCCATTCTGAGGTTCAGGCTGGCGAAGACCAAGGCCATGGAGGTGGCCAGCGAGATAGCGACAAAAGATATCAACGCCGAGGAGTTCATAAACGCGAACCCGAAGATAAAAGGGGCCAGGATAAAGAAGAGATTCCTGCGGATATATAACAGTTTGAAGAAGACCAGGAGCCATTCGACTATAGCAAGGCTCATCAAAGAGATGAACCTCGCCATGAATATAATCGAGGAGATAGCCAAGTCCGCGGAAAGACACCTGGAAGAATATTCAAAAGTGGACGCCCGGCTTACCGTGGTCAGGAAGAACAGGAACAGGGAAGAGGTAAATAGACTTTCGAAGAGAAAGAGGCACATCGAGATAGAGTTCGGGGAGTCTATTGAGAACATAAGGGAGCATTTCAAGCTGGTCAGGTCCACGGAGATAAAGTTCAACAAGGCCAAGAAAGAGCTCGTGGGGGCCAACCTCAGGCTTGTGGTAAGCATAGCGAAAAAATATACAAACAGGGGGCTGTCGTTCCTCGACCTGATACAGGAAGGCAATATAGGCCTTATGAAGGCGGTCGATAAATTCGAATACAAGCGCGGTTACAAGTTCTCGACGTACGCGACATGGTGGATAAGGCAGGCGATAACGCGTTCGATAGCCGACCAGTCAAGGACCATCAGGATACCGGTGC
>CAZYZC010000206.1:0-2900 GCA_964650985.1 uncultured Planctomycetia bacterium
ACCGGGATGTTTCAGGCATAATAACTTTAGGCGGCACCATACTCGGAACTTCGAATACCGCCAACCCGTACCGTTACCCTGTTACCAAGGGTAAAAAACTGGTGCTCGAGGACCGGTCCGCCGACGCGATAACCAACTATAAAGCCAATGGCCTCGATTGTCTCATAGCGATAGGCGGGGACGGGACGCTCTCGATAGCTTCGAAACTTATGAAGGATGGGCTGAACATCGTCGGATGCCCCAAGACCATTGACAACGACCTCTCCGGCACGGATATAACTTTCGGGTTCGAGTCGGCCGTCGTAACAGCTACCGAGGCGATAGATAAGCTCCACTCGACGGCGCAGTCGCACCACAGGGTCATGATAGTCGAGGTCATGGGCAGGTACGCCGGATGGATCGCGTTATTTTCAGGCGTAGCCGGAGGCGGTGACGTAATACTCATCCCCGAGATACCTTATGACATGAAAAAGATAGCCAAAAAGCTGTATGAGCGCCACAAGGTCGGCAAGCGTTTTTCGATCATAGTTGTAGCCGAGGGCGCCAAGCCCAAAGGCGGCAAGATGACCGTTTCGAAGATGGTAGAGGCTTCGACGGATCAGGTGAGGCTCGGCGGCGTGGGAACGATACTGGCAAACGCCATAGAGACGATGACCGGCATTGAGGCGCGCGCGACGATACTCGGCCATCTCCAGCGAGGAGGGGTGCCGACGCCGTTCGACCGGAACCTCGCCACGCGTTATGGTTATGAGTCCCTGAACCTGGCTGTGAAAGGAAGATTCGGCCGCATGGCGGCATTCCAGAAGGGGCGCGTCACGAGCGTGCCGATATTGAGGGCCATAGGGAAACTCAAGACCGTGCCTTTAAACCATCCGTTTATCGGGATGGCCAAAGCGCTCGGCACAAGTTTCGGGGACTAAAAAAAGGAGCGGCCTATGAAGAAGATACTGTTGGCGCTGGCGATTATTTCTATGGCATTATTCGGCACCGCCTTTGCCGAGTTTAACGACGATATTCACGTTATGTATAAAGAGGGCCGTTATGATGAGGCTCTCGATCTTGCAAATACCGTTTTAGCCGAGAAGGAGAAGCTTTACGGCCCGGAGGATATCCGCGCCGCCGATGCGCTCGAAGACGTCGGCATGATATACGCCGCTCAGGGCAGTCGGCAGGAAGCGGCCGATTTTTACAAGAGGGCGCTTGTCATATCCGAAAAGACCTACGGCGTCGATAATTACAGGGTCGCCGGCGCGAGTATAACATTAGGCGATCTCTATTTTAATGAAGGTTCAAATGAGGATGCCGAGGCGTATTACAGGAAGGCTCTGGCGATATATAACAGGACCCCGGATAAGGAGACCGAAAGACTGAGCGTGGTCCTTACGAAGCTGGCGGCGCTCTGTTATCTATCCGGCAGGTATTCCGAAGCGGAATCGCTTTATGAAGAGGCCATACCGGTCATGGAGAAGGCCTACGGCATGGACTCCTCGCAGATATCCCTGGCTAATGACAGGCTTGCCGAGCTTTATTACCACCATGGTAAATTCGCCGAGGCCGAAAAGCTGTACAAGCGCGGTATAGAAATGGCGCAGGGCACGCATGCCGATGATGATCCGAGGATCGTCGCCCCCCTGTATAAGCTGGCCGACCTTAAGGCCGTCCAGGGGAAGTACACGGAGGCCAAGGATATTTACGAGCGGGCGCTCAGGACCTGCGACAAGACCATGGGGGAAGATTCTCCGCGCGCGATAGTCATTTCCAATAAACTCATAGAGATCTATCGCAAGCTCGGCCAAGATAAGAAAGCCGCTGCCATGGAAAAAAAGATAAAGGATATGTCACAGACCGGTTAAGAAAGAAAGGCGGGTTATAAAAAAAAGGATACCACGTGTTTTACCGGCGGCCGTTTTTGTCGTCTCTCTGACGGGTACCTCTTATGCGGCCGGCGCGGAGGAGCTGTTCTAGCGGTATGGAGAAGAAGCCGGTGCGCGGCGTCGTTAATACCGTTACCGGATGGGCCGAGATACCGGCTTAGGCTTGGAATAAGATCAGGAGGATAAATTGGAGAGAAAAGGCGTAGTAACGCTTAAAGGCGGGCCGTTGACGCTTCTAGGCGATGAGGTGAAGGTGGGGCAAAAAGCGGAGGACTTCAAGGCGCTAGATTCGAACCTCGCCGAAAAGACCCTTGTCGATTTTAAGGGCAAGATCAAGCTCATCGCGTCCGTCCCGTCGCTCGACACCCCCATATGCGATATGGAGATAAAGAGGTTTAACGACGAGGCGTCCAAGCTGTCGAAAGACCTGGCGATAATATTTATAAGTATGGATCTGCCGTTCGCGCAGAAGAGGTTTTGTCAGGAGTTCGATATCAATAAGGTAAAGACTCTTTCCGACCACAGGGATGCGGATTTCGGCGCGAAGTTCGGCGTTCTTATAAAGGAGTTAAGGCTCCTGGCCCGCGCGATATTTATACTCGACAAAGATGATAACGTGAAGTATGTGGAGTATGTGAAAGAGCTCGGTAATCCGCCTAATTACGCCGCGGCGTTGAAAGCCCTGAAAGAGGTTATATAGAACGAAGAAGTTCCGACGAAGATAGTAGTGGTGTATATAAAAGCCCGTTCCTAGATTTTACCGGACGGGCTTTTCCTTTTATTACAATCGTCCGATTTTCCAGTCTACACGAGAGGGTGACAGGTGAAGCAAATTAAGATATAAAAAAGCTACATATAAGATGTTGAAATTCAGCCGCTATGTGATATACTTCTTATGTAAGGTGTAGAAATAAAAAGGCAGTGTGGGCCGTATTTTTTTAAGTACTAAGTAAAAGGTCCATTAAAAGTATGGTGTAGATATGAAGACTAAAATTCTGCAGGTACTCATGATCCTCGTGATCGCGA
>CAZYZC010000207.1:0-2897 GCA_964650985.1 uncultured Planctomycetia bacterium
TTAATACCGGTATGTTGTCATACCAGTGTATCGGTTTTTTACATTTCGGGCAATGCGATCCCGGGCTCACCACCGACTCGCCCTTCGGCATCCTGTAGATGCAGACATTGAGAAAGCTGCCGACTATCGCCCCGAACATGAAGATTATAATTTTTTCTATCATTTTTACCTATAGCTTAGTGCGAAGCCTCCGGCGAAGGGGATAACTTTTAACTTTTTAGCGCCTCTTTCAGCGCCTTCTTCATCACCGCGACAGGCGCCTTCGCGCCCGTCCATATCTCAAATGCTATCGCCCCCTGGTATAGCAGCATCCCCAGCCCGGTAACGGCATGAAGCTTCATACTGCCGGCGTCTTTCACGAGCTGCGTAGCGGGTCTGTTATAAACAAGATCATATACCCTCAATCCCCTCGGCAGGACCTCTTTCGCCACGGGTGAAGGATCCTGGTCTTTCATCCCTATAGGGGTAGCGTTCACGAGGAGGTCGTTTGGACCAAGATATTTCCCTATATCCGCCGGATCGACTATCGAAAGCCTGGACTTGTCATAATATCCGTCGTAGTGGAGCTTGAGCGCCGCGGCCTTATCCTTGTCTACGTCGGCTATGAATATCCTCTTCGGCCCGTTGCCGAGATACATTACTATCGCCATGGCCGCGCCGCCGGAACCGAGCACGAAGACCGTCTTTCCTTCCGGCTCGAACTTAAGGTCCTCGATGAGCGAACGGTAAAACCCGGGGCCGTCCGTATTAAAGCCGCAGAGCTTGCCGTCATCGTCCACTTTTATCGTATTTATGGCGCCGAGCTTCTTCGCGAAAGCGTCAAGGATACCGTGTTTCTCCACGAACTCCTTCGCCTTTATCTTGTGGGGTATCGTTACGTTCAGGCCGGCTATGCCCTTGCCGGGGAGGTTCGACAAAAAATCCTCCAGGCCTTCCGGGGCAACGTCATAAACGCCGTACTCGGCGTCTATGCCCTGCGCCCTGAACGCGGCATTCTGCATGGCAGGTGAAAGCGAGTGTCCGGCCGGATGGCCGAGAACACCGTATATCATCTTTGTCATTTAGAGCGCAATCTTGTTGGCGGCGTTTACATACGCCTTTATGCTCGCCTCGATTATATCGGTTGAAGCCCCCCGGCCGGATACTATCCTGCCCTTGAAAGATATCTTCACCGAGACCTCTCCGAGCGCGTCTTTGCCGCTGGTAACCGATCTTATCTGGTAGTCGAGGAGCTTTCCGCTGGAACCGGTCATTTTATCGATAGCCTTGTAACAGGCATCTACCGGGCCGTCGCCGGTCGACGTGGCTTCCATCATCCTGCCGTGAGACCTGATCTTGATCGTGGCCTCGGGCTTCACCTCATCGCCTGAAGAAATATGAAAGTGCTCCAGATGGAACTCTTCGGCCGTCCTCGACAGCTCTTCATCTACTATCGTCTCGAGGTCCTCGTCAAATATCTCTTTTTTCTTGTCGGCAAGCAATTTGAAGCGGTCGAATGCCCTGTCTATATGCTCTTTATTGAGCTCGAACCCGAGTTTTTTCAGCCTCTCGACCACCGCATGCCTGCCGGAATGCTTGCCCAATACGAGCTTAGTCTCTCCGAACCCGACGTCCTCAGGCGCGATTATCTCATAGGTGGAGCGCTCTTTCAGAACGCCGTCCTGGTGAATACCGGATTCGTGCGCGAAGGCGTTGGCGCCGACTATCGCCTTATTGGGCTGTACCGGCATACCGGTCAATTTCGAGACCAGGCGGCTCGTCTTGTATATTTCTTTCGTATTGACGGCCGTCGTCATGCCTTTAAATATATCGCGGCGCGTGCGTATCGCCATGACCACCTCTTCAAGCGACGCGTTCCCCGCTCTCTCTCCGAGGCCATTCACGGTGCACTCCACCTGCCTGGCGCCGCTTGAGACCGCGGCCAGCGAGTTCGCCGTAGCAAGCCCGAGATCGTTATGACAATGGACGCTTATGACGGACTTATCGATATTGGGAACGCTCGCCTTTATACCCTTTATAAGTTCGCCATATTCAAAAGGCGTGGCATACCCCACCGTATCCGGAATATTAACAGTGGACGCGCCGGCAGATATGACCGCCTCTACCACACTATAAAGAAAAGCGGATTCGGTGCGCGAAGCGTCTTCCGGAGAGAACTCCACGTCCGGGCACCTGGAGCGGGCGTATTTCACCGCGGCAACGGCGAGCTTTATTATCTCATCCTCGGCTTTTTTAAGTTTGTACTTCATATGTATCTTCGACGTGGCTAAGAATACGTGTATGCGCGGACGGGCCGAATACCTGACGGCGTTATACGCCGCGTCTATATCCTTCTCAAGCGATCTGGCCAGGCCGCATATGACGGGCCCCTTGACCTGTTTCGCGACGGCCTTCACGGCGTCGAAATCACCGGGGCTCGATATCGGGAAACCGGCCTCTATGACATCCACCCCGAGAACGGCAAGCTGTCTTGCTATCTCGAGCTTCTCGGCGTGATTAAGGCTCGCCCCCGGCGACTGTTCTCCGTCGCGAAGCGTCGTGTCGAAAATTATTATTTGCTCCATACAATAGCTCTCTTCCGTAATCAGTAACTAGTAAGTTGTGTCCCTCGGACCTGGATATAGGTCGCTTTAGCGACACCATTTACTAGTTACGAGTTACTAGTTACGGATTACTGGTTACAATCCATCTGACTCACTTCATCCACGGCATCATTGCCCGAAGCTCTTGTCCGACCTTCTCTATCTTATGTTCGCGCTCGGTCTTGAGTATCGCGTTGAAGTTAGGCCGTCCAAGCTCGTTCTCTTTTATCCATTCACGGGCGAATTTGCCGCTTCTAATCTCTTTAAGCATCTTCTGCATCGCCTTGCGGGTCTTCTCGGTGATTATCTTCTTGC
>CAZYZC010000208.1:0-2890 GCA_964650985.1 uncultured Planctomycetia bacterium
GCGCGTCGCCTTTAAGCTCCATAAAACATGCGGGGTTGCCGTGGGAGCTGGGGCTTTCGGAAACGCATCAGACTCTCGTATTGAACAATCTGCGCTCGAGGGTGCGCCTTCAGACCGACGGACAGCTAAGGACGGGCCGCGATGTCGCCATTGCCTGCCTTCTCGGAGCGGAGGAGTTCGGGTTAGCCACGGGAATACTTGTGGTGCTCGGCTGCGTCATGCTGCGACATTGCCATCTGAATAATTGTTCCGTAGGGGTCGCGACGCAGGATGAGGTCCTTGAGAAACGGTTTACCGGGAGAGCGGAAAATATAGTGACCTACCTGAATTTTATCGCAGAGGAGCTGAGAGAGATCATGGCATCCCTCGGCATAAGGAAGATCGACGATATGGTGGGGCGCACCGATCTATTGGAGGTAAACGAGGCTCTCTTTCCATGGAAATCCGCGGATCTCGATCTGTCATCCCTGCTGTATCGCCCGAAGGTGAAAAAGGGCGTAAGCACGCGCCAGATCTTTACGCAGGACCATGGAATAACCGGCGTACTAGACCGGGAGATCATACGGAGGGTTGAAACTTCCATAAAGTCCGCGGCCCCCATAAAGATAGAGATGGCCATAAAGAACACGGACCGTTCGACGGGAGCGATGCTTAGCGGCGAGATAGCCAAGCGCCGAGGAGAAGCGGCTTTGCCGGAAAACACGATACATTGCCTTTTCCGCGGCGTAGCGGGCCAGAGCTTCGGAGCATTCCTGACAAAAGGCACCACCTTCGAACTGGAAGGAATGGCCAACGACTATGTGGGCAAAGGCATATTCGGCGGCAAGATAATTATACGCCCTTCCGCAGGTATCACATACAAGGCGGAGGAGAATATAATAGTCGGCAACACAACATTCTACGGCGCGATAAACGGCGAGGCTTATATCCGCGGCGTCGCCGGCGAGAGGTTCTGTATAAGAAACTCCGGACTTCTGGCGGTAGTCGAAGGCGTGGGGGATCACGGCTGTGAATATATGACGGGCGGCAGGGTAGTCGTGCTGGGAAAGACCGGCCGTAACTTCGGCGCCGGCATGTCCGGAGGCATCGCGTATATATATGATATCGATAATCATTTTGGAGACCGATGCAATACTGAGATGGTGGCGCTGGAGGCGCCAAACGACGAAGACCGCGCGACCCTGCGCGAGCTCGTGCACAACCATTTTAAGTATACCGGCAGCGCCACGGCCAAAGAGATCCTTGATGATTTCCAGAAGACAAGCCGTCGTTTCGTAAAGGTGATGCCGATAGAGTATAAGAGGGCGATTGAGAAGCGCTATCCCGCGCCATCGCAGGATCTCCTGGAGGTATCCGATGGGTGATATTAAAGGATTCTTGAGGACCAGGAGAGCCAAAAGCGCCTACCGGCCGGTATGTGAAAGGATAAAGGACTACCAGGATGTCGCCATCATGCCTGCAGAGGAACATTCCGCGGAACAGGGTTCGCGCTGCATGGATTGCGGGACTCCGTTCTGTCACTGGGGATGCCCTATAGGCAGCTACATACCGGAGTGGAACGACGCCCTCTTCCGAAAAAACTGGAAGAAAGCGGCCCTGTTATTGTCGGCAACGAACAGTCTTCCCGAAATTACGGGACGCATATGTCCCGCCCTTTGCGAATACGCGTGCGTATTGGGGATAAACGATGACCCTATAACCATAAGGGATAATGAGCTTGCCGTGGTGGAGTATGCTTTCAAGTCCGGCCTGATAACGCCGCATCCTCCCGATAATCGCACCAAAAAACGCGTAGCCATAATAGGTTCCGGACCCGCGGGCTTGTCATGCGCCGATGCCCTTAACAGAGCGGGCCATAACGTTACGGTATTCGAAAGGGATAAGAAGTGCGGCGGCATATTGCGTTACGGTATCCCCGACTTTAAACTCGAAAAACATATCATAGACAGGCGCTTGGAGATATTCAAAGCCGAGGGCATAGAGTTTAAGACCGGGACAAATGTAGGGAAGGATGTAATGGCCTCGGAGCTTGTTAGGGATTTTGATGCCGTTGTATTAGCGGGAGGAAGCCGGGTGGCCAGAGATCTTAAGATAGAGGGGCGGGAGTTATCGGGTATACACTTAGCGATGGACTATCTCATTCAATCGAATAAGAACGTATCGGGCGAGCCGGTTCCTAAGAATAAGCTGATAGACGCAAAAGGCAAGAAAGTCGTGGTTATCGGCGGAGGCGATACCGGATCGGATTGCATAGGAACGGCAATAAGGCAAGGGGCGTCATGCGTGGTGCAGCTTGAGATACTGCCGAAGCCTGCCGATTATAGGCAGTCTGAAAAGTTCCCGTGGCCGTCTTATCCTGTTCTGCTCAAAACTTCTACGAGCCACGAAGAGGGGGCGGACCGCCATTGGTCGGTATCGGCGAAGCGGTTCGCAGGGAAAGGCGGCGCCGTAAAGAAGCTCGTCTGTTATAAGGCCGATAACGCCTTAAAAGAGATGCCCGGCACGGAATTTGAGATAGAAGCGGATCTAGTCATACTGGCAATGGGCTTCGTCCATCCCGAGCACCACGGACCGGTCGGCGAGCTGGGGATAGAGCTGGATGGGCGGGGCAACGTTAAGACCGGCGCCTCCTACGCGACTTCCGCCAAGAAGGTCTTCGCGTGCGGCGACATGAGGCGGGGCCAGTCGCTCGTCGTCTGGGCCATCGCCGAGGGCCGGGCCTGCGCTGAGAATGTCAATCGCCTCCTAATGAATCAGGTCTCTAAGTAAACTTTTCGGGTCCTGCTTAAAACCCAAAGCCTCGTTATACTCGCACCACTACGACAGCGGTGCTTTTGCGTTACCGCCTTCCGCTCGCAGATAGCGATGTATTTTTGCGGCCGCCTTCGGG
>CAZYZC010000209.1:0-2865 GCA_964650985.1 uncultured Planctomycetia bacterium
GTGATACAGAATACCTCCTTAACAAGACTCCCGTAAGATTGAAGGACATATCCGAACTATTGATGGGCACCGGCATAGGCACCGAGAGCTACTCCATCATAGAGCAGGGCAAGATGGACCTGATACTCAGTTCCCGCCCGGAGGACCGCCGCTACGTATTCGAAGAGGCCAGCGGCATTACTAAATTCAAGTCGAAGAAGAAAGAAGCGCTGCGAAAGCTGGAGCAGACCGACCAGAACCTCCTGCGCATAAACGACATCATACAGGAAGTGAAGCGCCAGATAAATTCGATCGAGCGCCAGGCGAGAAAAGCGGAAAAGTACAAGATCGATTTCGATAAGGCAAAAGAGCTCGAGATGAAGCTATCGTCGTCGGATTACAAGAACCTGAAGACACAGGAAGCGACATTTGCCGTAGAGTCTACCGACGCGAAGGCCAGAGAGCGCGACCTGGATAGCGAAGTAAAAGAGATGTCCTTAAAGATAGCCAATTACAGGCAATCCCTGGATGAGGTGAATCAGAAGATACTAGAGATCAGAAATAAGATCACCGAGACAACCGGTGCGCTCGACATGAACAACCAGAAGATCGGGACGGACAAGGAGAGGATCGAGGAGGCGAAGTCTTTCCGCGAAGGCTTGAAAAAAGAGATGGCTTCCATGGCGGAGAAGATACGGCTCGCCAAAGAGACGGTCGAGAGGCTGAGGGCCGAATATGAGACCATAAACGCCGCCAAGGCTATGAAAGAGCAGACGGTCCTCGAGAAGGAATCGCTCATAGAGAGTATGTTGAAGGAGGTCGAAGACACCGAGGTTCGGGTCAAGACCTGCAAGGTGAAGATGGTGGATGACCTTGCCAAAGAGACGAGGATAAAGAATGAGCTTATAAAGATAGGCGCCGATCTTCAGAACAGGAAGATGCGCCAGAGAAGACTTTCGATAGAGAGGGATAATGTCACGAAGGAGCTGTCCTCCATAGAAGAGTCCCTTAAGGCGGTTGTTTCCGAGTATGCCGCCGCCGAGGCGAACGTCCTTTCCCTACGGGGCGAGCTCGGCAACAAAAAGAACTTGAGCGAGGATTCCAAGCGCAGGGTAAAGGAGCTCTCGGAGGGCTTAGCCAAAGATGAGAACAGGATATCCGCGTTAAGATCCAAGATAGAGATCCTGGACGACATAGTAAAGAGGCACGAAGGGTTTACCGGCGCGGTACAATCGGTCCTTTCGGAGGCCCTTCGGCCCGGAACAGGGCTTACCGGGATAGCCGGGGTTCTTGCGGATATAGTGAAAGTCGAGCGGGGTTATGAGGAAGCCGTGTCGGCGTTTCTCGGTCCGGACGCGCAGGTGGTAATAGCCCGGACAGATCTCGATGTAGAGCGCGCCATCGAGCACCTCAGGGCAAATAAGCTCGGTAAGGCGACGTTCGTATCGCTTGAGACATTAAGACGCATAGGAGAAAGCGGGAAAAGTGTTGTAGGCACCGGGAAAGACCTAAGACCCGTTAGGGAATTTGTCCGCACGGATGATGAATACGGCGCGGTCCTCGATCACTTCTTCGCGGACGCGTATCTCTGTGAATCGGAGGATTTCATAAAGGGTCGTTCAGCGAGCGGTTCGGAAGTTCTCGTAACGAAGACAGGCCTCATCTATGATAATGGCAGAATATCGGGCGGAAGCGGGCCCGATGCCGACGAGTCGCTCCTGATAGGTCGTGCCGAAAGATTGACGTATCTCGGTTTGGAGCTGGATATTCTGGAGAAGGACGCCGCGACGCTTAAAGAGGAGTCGTTAAAAGAAGCCGACGCGAGCAGGTCTTTGGAATCCGAAATGGCGGCCCTCGACGCCCAGCTGCGCTCCAGGGAGGTAGAACTTTCCGGCATCAGGATGAAGAAGGAGGGGTACGAAGAGTCCGCCGCCAAGATAGGGGAGGAGTTCGCGCTTCTCGTATCCGAGCTGTCCGAAGCGGATGAAACATTAAACGATCTTACCAGACGCGGCGAATCGCTCAATGCCGAGCTTAATGACATAGAGAAAGAAAGATCATCCTCTCAGGCCTTTATCGAAGAGTCACAGACGCTTGTGCTGTCGAAGAAGTCGGAGAGGGAGAAGGTGAGCCTTGAAGCGGCCACATTGAGGGCCCAGCTCCAATCCCAGTCCAAGGACGAGGAAGGCGCCAGGAATAACCTTAATAACCAGGAGGCGCTCCTGTTTGAGTTCGAGGAGACTTTGTACGCCAGGGAGTCGGCTGTTAAGGAGTCGGAGGACAGGGCGAAGTTCCTGGAGGAAGAGATATTAAAGCTTACGACGGATAACCAGGTCCTCATCGTCAGCCTGAAAGGATCCAGCGACGAATGCGCGGGCTTTGAAACCGTGAAGACCGAGATGCACGACAAGTTCAGCGTAGAGGAGCTGCAACTGGAAGAAAGAAACAGGTCTCTGGAACAGCTGCGTAATCAGGTAAGGGACCTCGACGTAAAACTTACGGAGCTCAATTATAAGAAGACCAATTTAAAGGACAGGATATTCCAGACCTACAAGATAGATCTGGAGGTAACCCATATCGACGTGGAGGAGAATACGGACTGGGATTCGCTTAAGACGCAGGTCGCCGAATTAAAAGAGCGTCTCGAAAAGATGGGGCCTGTGAATCTCGTTGCGATAGACGAGCACAAGGAGCTTGAGGAGAGGTATTCGTTCCTGGTTCATCAACAGGAAGACCTGTTGAATGCCAAGGACTCGCTCCATAAGGCGATACAGAAGATAAATAAGACCACAAAAGATCTCTTCCTGGACGCTTTCGGGAAGATACAGGTGGAGTTTAAGAGTTTCTTCAGGATGCTTTTCGGCGGCGGTCAGGCGGAGCTCGTAT
>CAZYZC010000210.1:0-2860 GCA_964650985.1 uncultured Planctomycetia bacterium
TGGCCAAAAATTGCTTGATAAATCTGGATTCCTGTGATATATTATCGCAATTCGCCACCGTGGTCGTTGAGCACTATAGATTGGATGAACTGGATTTTGATCTGGAGACGCTTCTTCCTGACAAAGAGAGGAAATACGGGGACACTGTAATAACGTTCCTCAAGAGACATGTCGAAAACGACGATAGCTAGCCGCAAGCAGAGCCGGAAGCCTGCCCTTGGAGCGGGCGGGGTGTCCCAAAAAGGCAAGACCGCAATCTATCCCGGAACCTTTGATCCCGTAACATACGGCCACATAGATCTCATAAAGCGCGCCTCAAGAATATTTGATCGCGTCATAGTGGCGGTCGCCCACAGCAGGTCCAAAGGCACTCTCTTTAGCGTGAGTGAGAGGGTCGAGCTGCTTAAAAGGTCGGTAAAAGGCATAAAGAGGGTCGAGGTCGAGGACTTCGACGGCCTCGTCGTGGATTACGTCAAGGAAACCGGGGCCAATGTCATGCTGAGGGGGCTTCGCATGATATCCGACTTCGAGTATGAGTTCCAGATGGCCTTGACCAACAGGAAATTCGCCGGCGACATCGAGACCATATTTATGATGCCGCACGAGGATTATTCATATATATCGAGCAAGCTCATTAAGGAGGTCTCCGCGCTCGGAGCCAGCCTCGGCAATTTTATCCCAAAAGAAGTGGAAGCCGCATTAAAGAGGAAGCTGGGCAAAAGAACGGTATAGGGAGGGTGAGAGGTGAGTTTTCTTTCTGATATACGCCAGCGCGCGTCGAAGCTGACGAAGACGATTGTGTTGCCGGAGAGCGAAGACCCGAGGACGATCGAAGCCGTTTCGCTCATATTGAACGGTAATATAGCAAAGGTCATACTCGTAGGAAACGAAAGCCTCAGGTCTAAAATAAAAACGGATAACCTCGAAAAGCTCCAGATAATCGATCCGGAAAATTACGGGGATACCGGGTTGATAATAGATGAGTATTATGGGATGCGGAAACTTAAAGGTGTTACGCCGGAAGAGGCCCGCGAAACGGTGCGGAAGGACTATGTTACTTTCGCCGCGATGCTCGTCAGGCGCGGCCTTGCCGACGGATTCGTTGCCGGGGCAAGCCATACCACGCCGGACGTAATAAGGGCGGCGCTGCGCTGCGTGCAGGTAGATAAGAAGATAGGCGTTATAGCGGGAGCCTTTATAATGGAGGTGCCGCATTCCCCGTACGGCGAGAGCGGAGTCTTCGTATTCGCGGATTGCGGAGTGAATCCGGAGCCGAATGCCAGGCAGCTGGCCGGTATAGCCGTGCTCTCGGCCAATCTGTTCAGGCAGATCGTCGGAGCTACGCCGAAGGTGGCATTCCTAAGTTATTCGTCCAAGGGCAGCGCCGAAGGGCCGCTCGTGGTGAAGGTAAAAGAGGCGGTGGCCAAGGCACGCGATATGTCTCCCGACATACTTGTCGACGGAGAGTTTCAGGTAGATAGCGCCATCGTTCCCGAGGTGGCTAAGATAAAGTGCGGGACAAGCCCGGTAGCTGGAAAAGCAAACGTCCTGATATTCCCGGACCTTAATTCGGGTAATATAGCCTATAAGCTGACCCAGAGGCTCGCCAACGCCAGGGCCGTAGGGCCGCTTCTCATGGGGTTCACGAGGCCCGCCAGCGACCTGTCCCGCGGCTGCAACGCGGACGATATAGTGGATGCCGTGGCTATAACAGCGATAAGGTCTTAAGTGATAGTTCTCGTAATTAACTGCGGCAGCTCGTCTGCCAAATACCAGCTATTTGACGCCGACCGTAAGGTCTCGCTCGCGAAGGGCGTCATCGAACGTATAGGGCAGTACGGATCGGCGTGCCCCGATCATCATGCGGCGATAAGGATAATAGTCGACAGGCTCACCGACAGGAAGACGGGAGTCATCGGCTCGGCGGCCGAGATAGGCGGCGTCGGGCACAGGGTGGTGCACGGAGGCGAAGAGTTTAAGGAATCGACTCTCATTACAGGGAAGGTGCTGGCCTCGATAGAGAAGTACAGCGCGCTTGCGCCTCTTCATAATCCGCCGAGCCTTGCGGGAATAGCGGCGTGCGGGGCGATATTGAAAGGAGTGCCGCAAGTGGCGGTCTTCGATACATCTTTCCACCAGACCATGCCGGAGGCGGCGTTTTTATACGGATTGCCGCTGGAATATTACAGGAAGTACGCGTTAAGGAAATACGGTTTTCACGGCACGAGCCACAGGTTCGTGGCCGAAGCGGCCGCCAAACGGCTCGGTAAGCCGAAGGGCCGGCTTAAGCTCATAACCTGCCACTTGGGCAACGGCTGCAGCATGACGGCTGTAGACGGCGGGCGTTCCGTGGATACTTCGATGGGCTTCACTCCGCTGGAGGGGTTGATCATGGGGACCCGTTCGGGGGACCTGGATCCCGCGGCGGTGCTCGTGCTTCTTGAAAAAGAGGGTGCCACCACCAGCGCCGTCAACGACCTTCTGAATAAAAGAAGCGGCCTCTTGGGCATATCGGGTGTAAGTAACGACATGAGGGACATAGTAAAAACGGCTAAGGGCAAAGGCCCGAAGGCAGGCAGATGCAAACTCGCGGTAGAGATGTTCGTATACCGCATAAAAAAATATGTAGGCGCGTATATGGCCGCGATGGGCGGCCTCGACGCGGTGGTCTTCACCGCGGGGATATCGGAAAATAATCCGTGGCTTATGAAGAGAATCGGGAAGGACCTGGCGCCGTGTCTTCCTGCCGGGGTTAAGTTCATGGTGATCCCGACTAATGAAGAGTTATTGATAGCGCGGGATACATTCAGAATCATAAAACGAAAGAGAGGAAGATAATGGCATTACCTAAGCGTAAACA
>CAZYZC010000211.1:0-2807 GCA_964650985.1 uncultured Planctomycetia bacterium
CCCTGGTGGCCACCAACGACGTCCATTATCTCGAGAAAGAGGACGCCCGCGCCCATGAGGTCCTTCTCTGTATACAGACCCAGACCACGATGGAAGACTCCGGCAGGATGCGCATGTCGACGGATGAGTTTTACTTCAAGACACGCGAAGAGATGGCGCGCAGTTTCGGGGATATAGCCCCGGACGCGCTCGCGAATACGGTAGCGATCGCCGAGAAGTGCAACCTGGAGCTCGACTTCAAACACCATCACCTCCCTAATTATAAAGCCCCGGACGGCAAGACGAAGGAAGGTTATCTGAGGGAGCTGGTATCCGAAGGGATCAAGCGGCGTTATCCGGCCGCGGACAAGACGGTATCCGCCCGCGTAGAACATGAGCTCAAGATCATCGAAAATTTTGGTTATCCCAGTTATTTTTTGATAGCGTGGGACTTCGTGCATTACGCCAAGGGCAGGGGCATACCGGTAGGGCCGGGCCGCGGCAGCGCCGCGGGCAGCGTCGTAAGTTACGCGCTCGGAATAACCGATATTGACCCCCTTAAGTACGACCTTCTATTCGAGAGATTCTTAAATCCGGAAAGGATCAGCCTCCCGGATATAGACATAGATTTCTGTTATGAGCGGCGTAACGAGGTCATAGATTATGTCATGAAGAAGTATTCAAAAGATAACGTCGCCCAGGTCATTACGTTCGGTACGATGATGGCCAAGGCCGTCATCCGCGATACCGGCAGGGCTCTCGGCATGGCGTATGCCGATGTCGACAAGATAGCCAAGCTCATCCCGAACGACCTTAAGATGACGCTCTCAAACGCCCTGGGGCAGGAAGCGGAGCTCCGCAACTCCTACAAGAACGATCCCAGGATCGCCGAACTCATAGATACCTCGATGGTACTCGAGGGGCTCACGCGCCACGCCTCTACGCACGCGGCCGGCGTCGTCATAAGCGAGGAGCCGCTGGTAAATTACGTGCCGCTTTATAAAATCCAGGACGGCCAGACCACCACGGCGTATCCCATGACGTCTCTGGAGAAGATAGGTCTCCTCAAGATGGATCTTTTGGGCCTGCGCACGCTGACCGTCATAAACGAGGCGCTGAAGATAATAAAGCGCACCAGGGGTATAGACGTAGATATCGACAATCTTCCGCTCGACGACAAGAAGACCTACGGCATCCTCAAGAACGCCGAATCCGCGGGCGTTTTCCAGCTCGAATCTTCCGGCATGCGCGACCTGTTGAAGAAGCTCGACCCGGAGAGGTTCGAGGATATAATAGCGCTTCTGGCCCTCTTCAGGCCCGGCCCGATAGGCAGCGGCATGCTGGACGACTTCATGAAGCGCAAGCATAATGAGATAAAGATCCGGTACGACCATCCGCAGCTGGAGACGATACTAAAAGAGACCTACGGCGTCATACTCTACCAGGAACAGGTCATGAGGATCGCTTCGAATCTGGCCGGATTCTCACTGGCGCAAGCCGATACCTTAAGGCGCGCGATGGGCAAGAAGACGCCGGAGGTGATGAACCAGATGAGGGATCATTTCGTGCGCGGCGCCGGGCGAAACGGCATAGAGAAGCGCGTCGCCGAAAAGATATTCGACCAGATAGAGTTTTTCGCCGGGTACGGTTTTAACAAGTCCCATTCGGCCGCCTACGCTCTCATAAGCTACAGGACGGCGTACCTTAAGGCCAACTTCCCGGTGGAGTTCATGACCGCGCTTCTCTCCAGCGAAAAAGACAACCTCGATAAAATAGGGCAGTATATAAACGAATCCTTAAGGATGGGGATAAAGATCCTGCCTCCCGACGTCAACGAGAGCTTCGCGAACTTCACGGTCATCGGCGGATCCATACGGTTCGGATTGGCCGCGGTAAAGAACGTGGGGCAGGGGGCGATAGATTCTATAATAGTGGTAAGGCAGAAAGAGGGGCGCTTCAAGACTATATACGATTTTACCGAGAAGGTGGATTCGCGGCTCGTGAACAGGAAAGTCATAGAGAGCCTGATACGATGCGGAGCCATGGACTCGCTCGGGCTGTACCGGTCGCAGATGTCGGCGATGATAGACAAGGCGCTCGAGATAGCCTCGAGCACCCAGGCCGACAGGACGAGCGGGCAGCTTTCGTTCTTCGGCAGGTTCGAGGACGAGGAAAGTTTCAAGAAGACGTACCACGACACCCCTAACATACCCGAGTGGCCCGAAAACCAGCTCCTGGGTTATGAAAAAGAGATGCTCGGGTTATATATAACCAAACATCCGCTGGCGCGTTTCGAAAAGCTCCTGAGGACATACTCCACATGCCCCACGACCGCGCTTAAGGACAGATCCGACGGCGATGAGATCCTCATTGGGGGCATAATCTCGAAAGTCAAATTCACCGTCACGCGCAAGACGAACGAGAAGATGGCGATAATGAGCCTCGAGGACCTTGACGGTACGGTCGAGGTCCTCGTATTTCCGATAACATTCGCGAAGGTCGGATCCATGATAAAGCCGGACGCGATGGTATTCGTCAAGGGCAGGGTCAACCTGCGCGAGGAGGAGCCGAAGCTTATAGCCAATGAGATAGCCTCCCTCGAAAGCGTCAGGATGAAATATACCCGTTCGGTGGAGATAAGCCTGGTCACTGCGGGCATGGAGACCATCGCGCTCGACAGACTGAAAAAAGTCCTGTCTAGGTACCCGGGGAGGGTTCCCGTGTATCTGAATTTCGTAAAACCGGACGGCAACCACACGAAGGTAGCGATAAATAACACCCTGGCGGTGGAGCCGCACGAAGGGCTGGTCCGGGATATCGAGAAAGTG
>CAZYZC010000212.1:0-2796 GCA_964650985.1 uncultured Planctomycetia bacterium
AATCGCGCAGCGAATTATGGCGCGCATCTCCGATGATCAGGGAATCGCCGTTTACGTCCACGCACCCGCAATTTGTGATCAAGCCATTTGGCAATACAGAAGGCATCAGAATCGGGAAAACACAAGTATCGCTCTTTTTTAACCCGCCGGCATCAATTAGCGGCACATTTTCCATTTCACCGCTTTTTAGTATACCTCCGAAATTCCCGTACCAGGATATATGCGACACCAGGCATCCCTGACGCTTAAACGCTTCCAGCTGCTCGCGTTGCATTTCTTCAAAACGGGGGTTATTTGTCCTGAACGAAAGATGGATATGAACATCGCCATCGATGGTTTTCTTAATATTCAATAATCTCGATACCGAATTAATGACATTTTCAAACTGGTCCACCCTATAAAGGCTCCTGTACCCCTCCCTGTCCAGGCCGCCTATGCTGACCTGGACCATGAAGGATGACTTCAAAATATATTTCAACTCCTCGTCTGAATACTTATCGAAAGCTATCCCATTGGTGGTAAAACTTATCTGATCGATATTTTTGTATTTGCCCATGATCTCATAGCGCCTGATAAAATAAGGGTCAAGCAGCGGATCGCCGGGCACAGGGGTAAGACTGACGGCGCCGCCACCCATTTCCGAGTATTCGCGGATGACCTTTTCGAAAATATCCAATGGCAGCACCTGCGGCTTTATTTTCATCTTGCCATAACAGCAGAATACGCAGCGGGCATTGCAGACATTAGTCGTCTCGACAATAAGGTAGAGCGGCCTTTTTTCAGTAAGTCTGATCATTCTTCGGACCTGCCGGGCCCGTAAAAGACCTTCCCGTAATCTGCGCCATAACCTGACGGGAAGCGAAAGCGGCTGAAATTCAAGAGGCGTCCCGGACCACGGAGTCTGTTTTTTAAGCTCTAAGTATCTCTTCTTCCAGGGGTGCCGGCAGCGATAATCCCACGGTTTTGCGATGCCGGATCCCGCAAAATGGACGATTGCCGGATTATTCCGGGCAGATATATCCTGCTGAGCTGATTTCACTGCCTCCTCCGCAGGTACAGGGCATAAACCCCAAAGATGAGGAGCGGCGTTCCATCTGGTATCCAGATGCAGCCAATCACCTTTAAAAATATGGTTGAGGATATCCTGGTCGCAATGTTTGAGCGTTGCTTTTGTGCTTTTAGCAAATTTAAGGCCTTCTGATAAGATATCTTTTTTGCGCCATCTGTCTAAATTTATGAGCAACACTCCGGGATTGAAATAACCGGAGCTTTCAGAGAGCCCGAGGCGCTGGCAATTCTCTTTTATGTGGTGATCTGTTACTGCTGCCAACGGATGATCGCCGAGCGGCATATTCCAAAGGCCGCTTAGAGAATCGACGACGATCATATCACAGTCGAGGAAGATCACTTTTTGAAGAGATGCCGGCAAAATGTCCGGAATAAGGAGCCGGTAGTAGGTAGAAAGCGGCAGATGCCCGAAAACAGGAAACCCTTCCAGTGTTTTCGGGTCTATCTGAATAAAAGATACCGAGCTTAAGAATCTGCCAAGATATATAGCAAGCTTTTTCTTTTCGGATACGTCTATCGGCCCGTGAATAATATAGGCGCTGATCTCTTCTTTGGGGTTTGCATCGTAAAGCGATTTTAACATTACGGCGCAATGCCGGATGTAGTTATTGTCGATCGCGCAGGCGATGATCATATAGTTATTCTAAATCCCACTAAATCTGTAATAGCAAAAAGCGATAAATCTCATAATCGTATTGGACCTTCTAAAAATTAAGCCTTTTTCTGCGAAATGGCCTGCACCGGCCATTCTCCTTCCTGTTTTCGTCAATCTTAAGTCGATCCTGAACCCAATCCCCAATATTTTCTTTATCCAGTATTCCTCTGGCTTGCAATTGACATGATGCCACCCGGCCTGTCCTGGCTCGGCATAGCTCATCATAATATATTTTTTACCGTATCCAAAGGTCTTCATAATATTATTTACCTTATCTTCGCTGACATGCTCTACAAATTCACAGCTCCAGATAAGATCATAAGCTTTATTTGGAATAAATGGCCCGTTCTCAAAATCATGAATAACATGGAATTGCGGGATGCGGCTACTCTTTTTAGCTTCAATACTGCCGTCAACCCCTAACACGTCGCAGCCGATTTCCTTAAAATATGCGGCGGAATGCCCTTCTCCGCAGCCTACATCCAGGACTGAACGTATACACAAGGTGTCGTGCGCCCATTTCCAAAGTTCCGGACACCACGTGTTAGGGTCGCCATGGGGAAAAATATCGCTCGTTCTAGTATATCCTCCCAGGCGGCCTTCGCTTATATTCTGATTGAATTGCTTTGCTATTTCAAGCACTTGCCCAAGTTCTTCCGCCAGCTTTTGCGTGGCAGTTCTCCAATGCCGGGCGGCGTCAATAGCAAGAGACCGGCATTGCTCGATGCTATAATCCAGTGCCGTGAAATTACCCGCGCTGAAACTACTCACTTCGATAACTCCGGGGCAGCCGGCTATATTGGTACCTGCCTCGCTTATCACAAAACACCCATGAAGCGGCGCCTGCCACATCCTTCCTGATAAAGTCTTTCCGCGTTGATATGGATACATCAGCCCGTAGCAGGTTGATGAGGCAGCAAACATCTTATTTACCTGCCAATAGCTTAAAGGCTTTGCCTTAATGCCGACCTTGTCCCACTTTTTGCCGTAGACACGCACAATGCCGCTTTTTATAAGTTTTAAAAGCTCCTGCTGATACTTATCTTGCGCCATCGGCTTAAAATGCGAGATAT
>CAZYZC010000213.1:0-2780 GCA_964650985.1 uncultured Planctomycetia bacterium
GGGATATGCGATCCTACGGGGAGGATATTCGGATTGATGCCCCACCCGGAGAGGCATTTAAGCCCGTATCAGCATCCGGAATGGACCAGGCGGGATCCCGCGAAACAGGGCCAAGAAGGGGACGGCCTTATAATTTTTAAGAACGGAGTGAATTTCGCTAAAAAATATTTGTAATTGAGCCGTTTTTGGTATATATTCATATTTAGGCGCGGTAAGAAGATGTACGGCTAAATATACCCTGATTACAAAGAAGTGCTTAAGGGTTTATATTCAAAAGGAGTATGCCTAAAACTCTCGAAGGAACACGAAGGTCCTTCCCAAAAGAAGATGTGCTTCTTGAACATATCGCAAGCACGTACTTCGCTAAGAAAAGCCGTCCCAAAACGAAATCAAAAAAGAAGTCTCCGTCGTTAAAAGACGCCGCGCTGGTGACGGTAGCCGTAGGCGCGATAGCCGCCGCGGTAGGTTTCATACTGATAGTAACGTCGATAACCGGCGACAATTATAACGAATTCCTCCGAAATAAGATATCCGCGCTGCAGGTCATTCCGCTATTCAATAACGGCATCGTCAACAAAGACATCGTAAAAACACTGGAACTGTCGGGTTACGCCAGGCAGGTCCGCTCAAAGGCCGACTCAAAGGCCGATAAGGAAGTTTTGGTCTTCAGGACCCCCAGAAAATATAACTGGGCCGATATCATCCTGCCGTTCCGCTTTCCGGTAGATCTCAGTTCAAGAACCCTCGGCTTCTCCGCGCGCGGCGCCAGGGGAGGGGAAAAGATAACCATAGTCCTGAAGGATTCCTCAAACAGGTCCTTAAGGCTGAAGGAGCTCTATCTCTCTTCCGGCTGGCGGGAGGAATCGATACCTCTCGGGCAATTAAAAAGCTACATAAACATAGCGAGCATAAGATCCGTAAGGATAGAATACGGCCGCGTAGGCGAGTCTTCGTCGGAAAAAGACTCTCCCATCGAGTCGATTATATATATCAAGGATTTAACCCTGTCAAAAGGAGACATAAGGTCATGAAGACAATAGCGGTGACGAATCAGAAGGGCGGATGCGGTAAGACCACGACCGCAATAAACCTGGCGGCGGCTCTTGCCGCGGCCGGCAAGAGGATCCTCTTGATAGATCTGGACCCTCAATCCCACGCGTCGTTCGGCCTCGGAGCCAACCTGCAGGCTGTCGATAGATCCATATATAACGTTCTGACCGACAACGGGGAGAAGAGGAGGAAGATCTCGGATTGCATATCGAACATATGCCGGAATCTCGATATCATATCCTCCAACATCCTGCTCAGCACGCTGGAGCAGGAGCTGAAAGACACGGACGACGCCGTATCGAAGCTGCGCGAGGCCATATCCTCCGAAAAGTTGAGCTACGATTATATAATAGTGGACTGTCCGCCGAGCCTTGGATTCCTGACGTTCAACGCATTAAGAGCCGCGGAGCTGGTGCTGGTTCCCATAGATATGAGCGCCTTTTCCCTGATGGGAGTGGGAAAGCTCCTAGGCATGCTCGAGCTGATAAAAGTCAAGATCGGGCATTCTCCCGCGGTGAACGCGGTCGCTACGCTGTTCGATAGGCGCACGAAATATTCCCAGACCATGCTCGACGAGATAAGGTCTTTCTTTAGGGCGCAGATGCTGAACACCGTCATACGCCAGAGCGTGGCGCTGAAGAAGGCTGCGGCAAAAGGGGTCTCCGCGATACAGTTCGACAAAGAATCAAACGGCGCCATCGATCACATAGCGCTGGCCGATGAGATACTGAAGGCGGAGGGGGCGACCGAGCTTGAGAAGGCCTTAAGCGAAGTGCCGATGGCGTTGCCCGCCCCGGCCGAGCCGGAGCCTATAAACAGGGAGATCGACTTTACCGTGAGCGCGCCTGCGGCGCGGGAGATATACCTGGTCGGCGACTTTAACCATTGGAAGATAAACGAGGAATCGCGGCTCGCCAGGCTCGAAGACGGGAAATGGGTGAAGAAGATGGGGCTGGAGCCGGGAAGGTACAGGTATAAGTTCGTCGTCGACGGAGAGTGGACGATAGACCTCGATAACGAAGAGAGAGAGCAAAACGCTTTCGGGACATTTGATTCCGTAATCAAATTATAAACAGGAAGACACATGCCACCATTAAAAGGCGACTTCACCAAAGAGGATCCGTGGCGCATATTCAGGATAATGAGCGAATTCGTCGACGGGTTCGAGGAACTTTCCAACATCAAGGAGGCGGTCACCATATTCGGGTCGGCGCGCTTTAAACCGTCGAACAAGTACTACAAGCTCGCCGATGAGACCGCTTACCTTATGGCCAGGAACGGATTCTCCGTGATAACCGGGGCCGGGCCCGGGATAATGGAGGCCGCCAACAAAGGCGCCAAGCGCGCCGAAGGCGACTCGGTGGGGCTGAATATACTGATCCCCACCGCCCAGAAGCCCAATAAGTTCGTCACAAGGTCTGTGGAGTTCAAATACTTCTTCTGCCGCAAGGTCATGTTCGTAAAGTACGCCAAGGCGTTCATAGTCTTTCCGGGCGGGTTCGGCACGCTCGACGAACTTTTTGAGGGGATAACCCTGGTACAGACGAAGAGGATTGAGCCGCTTCCGGTAATACTTGTAGGCGGCGAATACTGGAAAGATATGCTGACATGGATACACAAGACCCTCTTACCCAGAGATGCCATCGAGAAACAGGACCTCACGATATTCAGCGTAGCGGACACCCCGGAAGAGATTCTCGCCGTTATAAGGAAGTTCTACAGGAAGTAAG
>CAZYZC010000214.1:0-2771 GCA_964650985.1 uncultured Planctomycetia bacterium
AGATTCAAAACAAACAGTCGAATATCTCGAAGGCATATTGAATAAAGAAGGGCTTCAAAGCAATGCGTACGAGGCAGCAGCCCGGGCTTTAGTCCGTATCGCCAAAGATAATCCCGAGCTCATCCAATCCTCCACAGTCCAAGCCCTCGAAGGTATATTGACTAAAGAAAGGCTTCGAAGCATTACTTACGAGGTAGCTGCCATCGTCTTATCTTATATGGCCGTATATAATTCCCAACTCATCCATTCATCCACAGTCCAAGCCCTTGAAGGTATATTGAATAAAGAAGGGCTTCAAAGCAATGCGTACGAGGCAGCAGCCCGGGCTTTAGTCCGTATCGCCAAAGATAATCCCGAGCTCATCCAACCATCCACAGTCCAAGCCCTCGAAGGTATATTGACCAAAGAAGGACTTCAAAGCGATGCTTACTGGGCATCCGCCACCGCCTTACCCCAAATCGCCATAGATAACCCCCAACTCATCCAATCCTCCACAGTCCAAGTCCTCGAAGGCATATTGACCAAAGAAGGGCTTCAAAACTATGCCTACCGTGCGGCCGCCTACGCCTTATCCCGTATCGCCATAGCTAAACCCGAGCTTTTTGCACAAGTCTATTCTGTCATACAGCATCTTATAGAATCAGGTAAGGGAGAGCGAATAGGAGTACTTAAAGAAGTATTCACAACTTATCTTCCGGAATCAGTCAGTATCTCTCTAATAGCTAATATACAGCCTGAAGGCTGGTCAATAATCTTAAATGCGATAGATGAGTCCCTAAAGCCCACCATCTTAAAAGATGACGTCATAAAGCTATTATTTGCTCCTTCAACAGAAGAAAAGATCATTCTCTCCATGAAGATCAAGCAGTCTGTTTATCGTGCAATGATCTCGAAGAATGTAGGTAAAGAAATTGTCGAATACTCAATCCCCGACTACATGAAAGACGGTCAACTCTTCGGCCTCTACACCGCTTTCTATAAGTTGCCGTGGGAGACATTCGTAAAAGACTTCGACGCATTCCATAGTGATCCGCAAGGGTGGAAGAAGCGCACCGTGGGCGAAACGCGTCTTGGCGCGATGGATCTACCTATAGTCGAAGAAAGTTTTGTAGCGCCTCCGGATTCAACCAATATGGCAGAAGTTAAATCTACCAATTTAAGGAATATAAAAATAGATGACCAGCTGGCACGTTCCCTGAAAGAAGTGGTAATATCAAGAGCCTTTAATCATAAAGTAGTCCTTGCGTTCGAAGATAGCCTTGGAAGGTACCAAAACCATTCCCCTCTACAAAAAGTAAGGAGGGCATTGGGAGCCTTAAAAGATAATCCGGCATATAGTAAGATACTAAAAAATCTCGAGATAATAGTTAAGCCCGCCGATTCCATGGCAGAAGCTCTGGAAGAGCCCCTAAAAGATCCAAATGCCAATATATTTGTGTTTGCCAGCGCAAGGGAAGAGATCAAGGCCAAACTAAGCAGGCTCGACAATAAGGTAAGCTCGGTATACATAGAAGAAGAAAAATTCGAAGGCAATGCCTACTATCCGCTCATACAGGTGGTGTTATTAGCTTTAACACATTATATGAAAAGGCCTCTGACGGGCGTAGAAGCGACGAAGGCTGTAAATTCAGTGGAAGGGGCTATTGATCTGCAAGAGATGAATATAGATTCACTAAGAGTAGAAGGCCCGTCTCTGATAGTACGGTTACTGCCGAACGCAAAGCGTCTTGAAACGGGAGAGCTCATAAAACGCTACGCCTCCATTTTACCATTCCTGGAATCCGCATAATCCTTGTTAAGATATAAAATAGCTAATTGACAAAATGTCAGTGAGTGATATAATTATCTAAATTATAAATATTCAAGTCATAAAACCTAAAAGGAGTTAAGCCAATGAAAAGATTCAATAGAATTATATCATCGATCGTCCTCGTGTGCTTCCTCATAAATACAGCCCTGTCCGACTACGCGTTCGCACTCTCACCCCAACCTGGAACCAACGACTCGGCGACACAAGCTAGCATGTATAAATTCGCGCAGGAAAGTTTTGATCATAAGCGCGGGAATAGTCGTATCGATTTCACGAGTTACATAAATAAACATGTCGGAAAACCTAACGCAAAACAGGGAACCGATTGGTATTTTGTGAATGTAGATCCTTCAAATTATCAGGGCGCCCCGGATAACTATCCTGTACTTGCTTCAACTTCACTCATCGGCGCTGTTAAGCTTCTTATGCTCCAAAAATTCGGTCCGGGGATAGGTGTGAGCACGCATGCTTTCGATGTAGCTTTGAGCGGGGAGTCTCGTCTGGTACGGGTTGTCACGGACGATAGGGGTCTTCCGGTATCGATAACGATTGATCCCGCGTTTGTGAAATGCTGGGATTATATACTGGCCAACGATATTTTGTTCCGTTACAGCGATGCTAAAGGTGTTGTTCATACGGAAAGTGTCGCCTGGGCTATATTCGATATGGTATTTAACCGTGAGGATGCGTCGAAGGCTTTTGGTTTACTTAAAGACTCCCGCAGTCATCACAAGGCTTTGGGGTTCATACTGGCGGCGCTTAAGTATATAGAGGATAGCCGCGCCAAAGGCGCGAGGCTGTCGGAGGAAAAGTTCAGTAAACTCTTCGCGGATTATTCCGCCAAAAGGGATGCGCTGTCCGAGGTAGAGGCAAGGACCGATTCGTCCAGTTACGAACCGCTTAAATTGCGCAATGAAACTATGTTTGCGCTCGAGAACCTGCGCATGGATTCGGAGGCCGT
>CAZYZC010000215.1:0-1217 GCA_964650985.1 uncultured Planctomycetia bacterium
TCCCGCGGCCGGACTTCGCGGCGCTTTGTACGCGGTCCATATTGACGACCTCGACATACCTGTCGACGTACTTACGGTTGACCTTGGTGAGGTTTAATATCTCCACGAAGGTCTGCACCAGGGTCTGATAGACCCGCTTCGTGATCTCTCTGAGTTCTTTCGGGGACTTTTCTTTGGCGAACGCCGCCTTAAGATTGGCGTATGCCACAAGCCTCCGCTTCCTGTTAAATATGAACGCCAGGAGGCCGATCTGTCTGCCGAGCCACAGCGAAGCGTTTACGGGAACGAACCCCATTATAAAATTTAAAGCCCTAACGGCTATATAGGCTACGTAATCTACCAATCAAGGCCTCCCTGCCTTTTGTTATATCGATGGCGATGACGAGCACCAAAACGGTAAAGTCCTGAAACGCCATGCTCATCCTTGCCAGTTTTACGGCGTCTTTTTCCGTAGTCACTATAAGGTCAAATGCCCTCTCGGATAACCTCTTCGTTATCCGAGACTTGTCGGATTCGCTGTAATTATGATGGTCGCCGAAGGCTATATGCTCGATCACGGCCGCGCCCAAGCCCTTTACGGTATCCTCAAAATATTCCGGGTCTCCTATGCTGGACAAGAGTATCACGCGCTTCCCCGATACCTTCGAAAGGTCGACATCCTTTCTCTGTTTCGTGTCATAGAAATGCCCCGGCCTGTGCACCGTTTCCAGGATCTCGACATCACCCGAGATCTTCCTTATACGGGACCTTAAAGGTTCTGTGCCGCCGGAGGCGGGGTTTACTTTGGTCAATACAACTATATCAGCTCTCTTAAGGGAGCTGATCCTCTCCCTCAAAACCCCTCTCGGAAACAAAGACCCGTTACCGAAAGGATTACGCGAATCGATGAGGACTATGTCCAGATCGCGGGAAAGCTCCCAGTGCTGAAAACCGTCATCCAGTATCGCCGTGTCGCTCCCGTAAAGCTTTATCGCGCGCCGCCCTGACCTGGCCCTATTCTCTCCCACCAGTATGGGGGTATCCTTAAGCTTGGCTTTAAGCATCGCGCTTTCGTCCCAGCCGTAGCCGCGTATAAGGATGGCCGGCTCCTTCCGGAACTCTTCCCTGAATATGCGCGTAAGCTCCACCACAAAAGGCGTCTTTCCCGTACCTCCGAGAGTGATATTGCCCACGCTTATCACCTTCATCGGCAACGAGTGTTTCTCGAATATCTTATA
>CAZYZC010000215.1:1317-2755 GCA_964650985.1 uncultured Planctomycetia bacterium
TTGAGCGTCTCTTGCCTGCCGGCGTCAGCCGATATATCGACGTCGAACTTCATATTACCGGTAACCGTTACCTTCTTTTCGGGCGCCCCCAGGTTTATGACCCTTTCGGCGTCCTTAGGCGACTGCATGCAAAAAACGCCTATTCTCTTCATCGTATTTAACAAAAACGGCCTGGCGAGCCTGTACTTACCGAAAGACCTGTCCGATATCCTTCCGTTGGTGATCATCGAAGGTACACCGCGCCGCGACATCTCCTTTACCATATTCGGCCAGATCTCGGTCTCGACCATTATATAAAGACTTGGTTCCGCCAGCGCCGCGGCCTTCCTGACTATCCAGCTGAGATCCAGGGGAAAATATATCACGGCGGCATCGCTCCCGAACAGCCTTTTAGCAAGATCGTTGCCGGTCTTCGTTATGGTCGACAGGATTATCTTTTTGCCGGGGAAGCGCTCCCTGATCTTTTTGACGAGCTCTTTGCATGTGGCGACCTCTCCCACGGAGACCGCCTGTATCCATATGGCGCCTTTCGATGCGGCCAGCGTCTGGCGCTTCTCTTCCGAATACCGAGCGAACCTCTCGCCGAAGTCCGCGTGTATCTTGCCCTTGAATATCAATGTCGGCAGGTAGAAGAGCGAGAATATTAAAAACGCGATGTCATATAGCATGGCTTAGATATTAGTGACTAGTGAATAGTAACTAGGCCAAACCACACCTATTCCCTATTCCCTATTCTCTATTCCCTATTCTCTATTTACTCACGCCCTCGGATGCGCTTTGTCGTACGCCTCCCTGAGCCTTTCCATCGTCACGTGCGTGTATATCTGCGTCGTCGAAAGGTTCATGTGCCCAAGAAGCTCCTGGACGCTACGCAGGTCCGCGCCCCTGTCCAGAAGATGGGTCGCGAAACTGTGTCTCAGGCTATGCGGAGAGATGTGTTCATTTATGCTGGCACTTTTTATGTATTTATCTATGATCCTCCGCACGCTCCTGTCGGTAAGCCTTCTTCCGGACTTGTTCAGAAATACGGCGTTCCTATCCCGGACCTTCTTTTCGTCCCTGGATTCGACATACCTGCGTATGGCTGCCGCCGCCCTGTCTCCTATGGGCGATATCCGCTCCTTGCGCCCCTTTCCCAATACCTTTATGACCCCGCTTATATGGTCGACATTGCCGGAGTTAAGACCTACGAGCTCGCTCACCCTGATGCCGGTGGAATACAGCGTCTCGAGTATCGCTCTGTCCCTCAATCCCGCGGGATCGTCCGCCCGTGGCGTCTCCATGAGAAGGGCCACCTTGTTTTCGTCCAGCACCACCGGCAGTTTTTTGTCGAGCTTAGGGGTCGATACGGCGGTTATCGGGTTGGTCTTTATATGTCCTTCGCGGTACATGAACTTGAAGAACGTGCGCAAGGACGCCAGCTTCCTGGCTATGGTAC
>CAZYZC010000216.1:0-2748 GCA_964650985.1 uncultured Planctomycetia bacterium
GCCGTCCCCTCCGGCTATCAATATCATATCGGCATGCCCCTTTGCAACGCCTGCCGCAACGGTCCCGACACCTACCTCAGATACGAGCTTAACGCTTATTCGTGCCTCAGGATTAACATTCTTCAGGTCGAATATCAATTGCGCCAGGTCCTCGATAGAGTATATGTCATGGTGAGGCGGCGGAGATATAAGAGTCACCCCCTGTGTCGTATAGCGAGTGGCCGCTATGGTCGCGCTTACTTTATGTCCGGGAAGCTGTCCTCCCTCTCCGGGTTTCGCCCCTTGCGCTATCTTGATCTGAAGCTCATCCGCGTTTACCAGGTAATTTGTGGTCACACCGAAACGGCCAGACGCCACCTGCTTTATTGCGCTTCGGGCAAGGTCGCCATCAGGCCGGGGCATAAACCGCGACGGGTCCTCTCCTCCCTCACCGGTGTTTGACTTTCCGCCTATACGGTTCATAGCTACTGCAATGGTTTCGTGCGCGCTGCGCGAGATGGAGCCGAAGCTCATCGCGCCAGAGGCGAAGCGCTTAAGTATTTCGCTGGACGGCTCCACATGGTCGATCGGTATGGGTTTGGTTTTTTTAAAATTTAACAGGGACCTGATAGTCACGGGGTTTGCCGATTGGTCATTTATAAGCCGTGAAAATTCCTTATAGCGTCCGGCGTCGTCTGTGCGGGCGGCATCCTGAAGCGCGGCTATAGATTCCGGGTTCCAGAGATGGAACTCCCCGTCACGCCTCCACTGGTACAGCCCGCCGGCAGCTAATATCTGTCCGGGGCTCCCGTTTTTCGGATAGGCGTCCCGGTGCCTTGCCAGGCACTCTTTTCGCAGGATCTCAAATGTCGCTCCGCCGATACGCGAAGCCGTCCCATCAAAACATTTTTCAATAACCTCCTTATGAAGCCCAAGCGCTTCGAATATCTGAGCTCCTTTGTAACTCTGAAGCGTTGATATACCCATTTTAGAGATGACCTTGAGTATTCCCTTCTCAACGGTTTTGCGGTAATTGAGTATGCCTTTTATGGCGTCCGGTTCGAACCCCTCCGCAGCCTTAATGTATCTTACTATCTCATATGCAAGATACGGATTTACGCAGTCCGCTCCGTAGCTGAACAGGAGCGCGAAGTGGTGCACTTCTCTCGGTTCGGCCGACTCTACTACCACGCCTATCTGCGAGCGCAAAGCTTTTTTAATAAGATGATGGTGTACCGCGCCTGTGCATAGAAGAGCAGGCAGCGCAGCGCGCCTGGAATCGACTCCCTTATCGCTTAAGACTATAAATGTGTAGCCTTCGGATATTGCGGCCTCCGCTTCCCGGCACACCCTGTTCAGTGACCGTACGAAATCTTTATCGTTAACCGGGTCGAACAGCATCGATATATTCTTAGTTTTAAACCCGTCTATTATTCCGGAACGTATACGCACAAGCTCTTCGTCGGTAAGTATGGGATGCTGCACATACAATCGGTGGCAATGCTCCGGCCCCTCCTTTAATATGTTAAGCTCCGGCCCCATGAACGACGAAAGGCTCATGACAAGCTCCTCCCTTATAGGGTCTATAGGAGGGTTTGTTACCTGCGCAAAGAGCTGTTTAAAGTAGGTATATAAAAGCTGCGGGCGCGCGGACAGGACCGCATGAGGCGTGTCATTTCCCATAGAGCCTATCGGCTCAATAGCCTTTTCCGCCATGGGTTTTATTATCATAGAAAGATCTTCACGGCTGTAGCCGAAAGACTTAAGGGCGGCCGGCATATCTTCATCCGTCTTGGGCTTGATGTTTTTCGCCGGATATATCTCGTCCAGCCTGACGGCCTTCTCTTTTAACCAGGCTCCGTAGGGCCGTTTGTACGATATCTCTCTCTTGAGCTCCATATTGTCGACTATGCGTCCGACTTTGGTGTTTATGAAGAATATCTTACCGGGTTCGAGCCGTCCGGAAGCGGCAATGTTTGACGGGTCTATGTCGAGCACTCCTACTTCCGACGCCATCACGACCGTATCGTCCTTGGTTATGATATAGCGCGCAGGCCGAAGGCCGTTACGGTCGAGGCACGCCCCTACCCTGACGCCGTCCGTGAATGCTATTGCCGCCGGGCCGTCCCACGGCTCCATGATCGATGCGTGATAATGGTAGAAATCCTTTATCCGGCTGTCGACGAAACGGTGATGCTGCCAGGCATAAGGTATCATCATCATGACGACCTGCGCGATAGATCTGCCGGAGAGAACTAAAAGCTCAAAGACGTTGTCGAGAGTCGCGGAGTCCGAGCCGTCCGGGACTATGATGGGATATATATCCCGCAAATCCTCGCCGAATAGGTCGCTCTTTAAGAGCCCCTCGCGGGACCTCATCCAGTTTATATTACCCCTTAAGGTATTTATCTCACCGTTATGGGCTATGAAACGAAATGGCTGCGCGCGTTCCCATGTCGGAGAGGTGTTTGTGCTGTACCGGGAATGGACCATGCATATCGCGCTCTTCATGTCAGGATCTTTTAAATCCGTAAAGTATCCGCCGACCTGAGACGGCATCAGGAGGCCTTTATAGGCGAGCGTCCGGCTCGAGAGGTTTGTGATATAGAATAGCTCCTTATTACGAGATGCCGACAATCTGACCGCGTTCTCTATCTTCTTCCTGGCAATATAAAGATGGCGTTCAAATCTTATCTGGTCCACACCGTCTTCAAGGGCTTTGCCTATAAATGGCTGAAAGATAGCAGGCTCGCTGGCGCGGGCAGTATC
>CAZYZC010000217.1:0-2728 GCA_964650985.1 uncultured Planctomycetia bacterium
GGCAACTCATTCGGAGTATATATGTACTTTGTATATGTTCTTTTGAGTGAAAAGGACAAAAACGCCGGGATGGCGGAATTGGCTCGCGAATGTGTTAATTCACATAAAGGATGGGGTGCCAGTAAAGCAGTTATCGCTTTGACGTAGTCCGCCGAGGTGTTGGAACTGGCAGACAATACGGATTTAAAATCCGTTGATCGCAAGGTCGTGAGGGTTCAAATCCCTCCCTCGGCACCATTATGCTTCGCCCAGTAGCAGTTAAGCTGAGGTAGGGCTTCGCAGGAATTGGCGCGGCCATCAGTAAAAGTCTTCTTGCAATACGTGTATAACTATGTTATACTTGTATTATTAAAGGAGGATCCGCATATGACTTTATTAAAAGCGTTCCGTCTGCCGGCCGTGCTTGTTAACAGGTTGGCTTTGCTAGCGAAAGCCACGCATCGCAGCGAAACTTTTTATATTACCGATGCCCTGAAGCATTATCTGGAAGATTACGCGGACGCGCAAATCGCGAAAGACCGTTTTAATGATCCTAAATCCAGGATTATTTCCGGTGCCCGGATAAGAGGCAAGCTTGGCGTATAAGGTCGTCTATTTAGATCAGGTCGAGCAGGATCTAAATAAACTTGATAAATCTACTATTAAAAAGATTCTCACCCGGATCGAGACCTATCTTGCCGCAGATCCCAAAGAATTGGGGAAACCTTTAAAAGGAGAATATCAGGGGTATTGGCGGTATCGTTGGGGGGATTACAGGATTATTTATAGGATATCGGAACGGGAAATTCTGATTATTATATTGCATATCAGCCACAGAAAAGATGTATACGGTTAGGAAATAAAATAAAAGAAAGAAGCGGTATGGATTTAGCGACATTGAGGCACAGCGCATCGCACGTGATGGCGCAGGCGGTCAAGGCCATGTGGCCCGGCGTGAAGCTCGGCATAGGCCCGTCTATCGAGGATGGGTTCTACTATGACTTCGACAAGCCGGAGCCCTTTACCCCCGAAGACCTCGACAAGATCGAGGCGAAGATGCGCGAGATCATAAAAGCGGATTACCGCTTTGAATCTTCCGAGATGAAAAAACCGGAAGCCGTGGAGCTGTTTAAAAAAATGGGGGAGAAGTATAAGGCCGAGCTCGCGGGGAATGTGCCCGGGGACACGGTGACCATGTATAAAGACGGGGATTTCACGGACCTATGCCGCGGCCCGCACGTGGAGTCCACGGGGAAGATAAAGGCGTTTAAGCTATTGTCCATAGCCGGAGCCTATTGGCACGGCATAGAGACCAACCCCATGCTCCAGAGAATATACGGCACGGCTTTTGAGACTGAGAACGGCCTTAGTGAGTATCTGAATATGATCGCGGAGGCCAAGAAGCGCGATCACCGGATAATCGGTAAACAGCTGGAATACTTCAGCCTTAATGAAGAGGTCGGGCCGGGGCTTGTGCTCTATCATCCGAAAGGCGCGATGCTCAGAATGGTGATAGAGGACTATATAAAGCGCGAGCACCTGAAGCGCGGGTACGACCTTGTCGTCGGGCCGCACATGATGAAGTCCGATATCTGGATAACGTCCGGCCATTACGAATATTACAAAGAGAACATGTATATGTTCAAGATAGAGGACCAGGAGTACGCGATAAAGCCGATGAATTGCCCGGGGCACATACTCGTCTATAAATCCAAGACCAGGTCATACCGGGAACTTCCTTTGAGGCTATTCGAATTAGGCACCGTATACAGGAATGAGAAGTCCGGCGTCCTGCACGGCCTTCTGCGCGTCAGGGGATTTACCCAGGACGACGCGCATATATTCTGTCTGCGCGAGCAGGTCGAGAAAGAGATAGTGGATGTCATAAATTTTGTCATAGATACGCTGAACGTATTCGGGTTCGAGGAGTTTAGGGTCGAGCTTTCCACCCGCCCGGCCAAATCCATCGGTACTGATGCCGACTGGGAGGCAGCCGAAGGCGCGCTTAAAAGCGCTTTAACCCAGCGGTATCTCAACTATGAGATCAATGAGGGCGACGGCGCGTTCTACGGGCCTAAAATCGATATAAAGCTGAAAGACGCCCTTAAGCGCGAGTGGCAGTGCGCCACGATACAGTGCGACTTCGCGCTCCCCGAAAGGTTCGGTCTTAAATATACAGCCGAGGACGGCAAAGAGCGCCGGCCGATAATGCTGCACAGGGTAATATTGGGCTCGCTGGAGCGTTTCATGGGGGCTTTGCTCGAACATTTCGCCGGAGCGCTTCCGTTGTGGCTTGCGCCGGTGCAGTGTGTTATAATACCGGTTTCCGAGAAATCGTGCCCTTACGCGGCCACCATAGTGGACGCGCTCAAGTCCGCGGAGATAAGGGTGTCGGCCGACTTCAGGAATGAGAGGCTGCAGAAGAAGATACGCGACGCTGAAGTCGAGAAGATACCGTATATGGTGGTGGTGGGTGAGAAAGAGGCCCAGGAGAGGACGGTATCCGTGCGTTCGAAATCCCAGGGCGACATGGGAAAAAAAGGTATCGAAGAGTTCATCCAGATGATCTCAAGAGAGATAACGGAGAAGGTCAGGTAAGATAACCAGGTAAAGTCCCGCCTTCGGCGGGAGCAAACCCGTCCCGCTTTTAGCGGGACTCATTTGAAAGGGGTGAGAGGTTTATCGCAAAGAAAGAGCTCAGGATAAACAATCGTATCAGGGCGAGGGAAGTCAGGGTTGTGGGTGAGGA
>CAZYZC010000218.1:0-2727 GCA_964650985.1 uncultured Planctomycetia bacterium
TGACAATGGCCGACTTCAGGACAAATCTGACCAATGAGGTAATAAACGAAGTAAAGGGATTCTTTAAGGAAAAAGTATACAATAGCGTTATCCCTAGAAATATAAAGATCACCGAATCCCCGGGGTTTGGGAAACCGATAGCCATGTATGACAAGACTTCGATAGGGGCGCAAAAATATGAAGAATTTGTAAATGAGCTGTTAGGTGTAAAAAAAGAAGAAATCTCTAACTCTATGTCTAACAATATTATAGAAGAAGTATCAGAACCGGAGGTTAAATAATGGAAAAGCGAGCTCTTGGTAAAGGTTTAAGCGCGTTAATACCCATAAAAGAGCCGGACATCTCGGCGCCGCAGTCCGGCGTGCTGGAGATACCAATATCGCAGATACGCACTAACAAATATCAGCCCCGTACGGATTTTAAACAGGATAAGCTCAATGATCTTATAAACTCAATAAGGGAAAAGGGTGTAGTGCAGCCGGTCCTGGCGCGTAAAGTCCAGGACGGATACGAACTTATAGCAGGCGAGAGGCGCCTGCGCGCGGCAAAGGAGCTGGGTCTGGAAAAGATCCCGGCAATATTAAGGAGCGCCACGGATGTCGATATGCTCGAGATATCGCTTATCGAGAATATACAGCGCCAGGAGCTTAACTCTATGGAAGAGGCCGCGGCCTATCAGCGGCTGGTGACGGAGTTCGGCTTTACGCAGGACGCGGTCGCGAAAGTTCTCGGCAAAGACAGGTCTACGGTAGCCAATATCTTAAGGCTTCTGAACCTGCCGAAGAAGATACAGGACCTCATAACGAAGGGGGAGATCACGGCCGGTCACGCGAAAGCGATACTGTCCCTTCCGACGGAAGAGTACCAGATGAGGCTAGCCACGCTCGTCGTGAAGAAGGGGCTTTCGGTAAGGGAGGCGGAGGCTATAGCCTCGAAGAGAATGTTTGCCTCGAAAAAACCCCGGGAGATAGAGGGCAGGGATAAGAATATCGTAGACATAGAGAACCGGCTCCAGCAGATTTTCGGCACGCGCGTTGTCATCATGCACGGCAAGTCGCGCGGCCAGATACGCATAGACTATTATTCAAGCGAAGACTTAAATCGCATACTCGATATGCTCTCAAGTGAAAAACCTTGACGGCAGGCCTTTTAGTATATACAATACCGTTCTTGCCAATTGTGCGTGGAAATGCGAAGCATTTCCTATCAAAATTGGTGTCTACTACCGGGCGTAGCCTTTTTGGCTACTAATTCTGAGGAGTTTATGAATCCCGTTAGAGACTATAGAAAGACTATTATTTCTAATCGGATAAAATGGAGGTCTCTAACGGGATGAACCAGCAGACGCTAGTGTTGATAAAGCCGGACGGACTGAAGAAGTCCCTTACGGGTAATGTCCTTACGCGTCTTTCGGAGACGAAGCTCGATATAGTTGCCGCGAAGATCGTGAAGGTATCCCGCAAGCTGGCGGAAGAGCATTATATAATGCTGAAAGACAAGCCGTTCTTTGAGGAGCTTTTGAAGTACCTGATGGGGGAGTACCACAAGAAGAAAGTCATGGCGCTGGTCTATTGGGGCGAAGATGCCATAATGAAGGTAAGGCAGATCTGCGGCTCCACAAATCCCGAAGAGGCCGACCCGGTTTCGATAAGGGGAGCCTACGGCAGGATAACCACCAAGGGCGTATACGAGAATATCATACACGCGTCCGCGAACGCGCCGGAAGCCGAGCGCGAGATAAAACTCTGGTTTCAGCCCGACGACATAATCCTAAACATGTATCCTTCTAAGGTCGTCGAGGATAAGTGTAAGCGCCATATCTGGGCGTCGGAAGCGTAAAGTAAAAAGACAGACGGAGGCATATGATACGATCGATGACCGGTTTCGGCAAGGCGGAATACATCCTGCCATCGGGCGGAACGTCTAAAGGCAGGATCACCGTCGAGATAAAGACGGTGAACCATAAATTTTTGGACGTATCGCTGAAATTGCCCGCAGGCATGTTGATATTCGAAGACAAAGTAAAAGACGTGCTGCAGAAGAACGTAAAGCGCGGCAAGACGTATGTCAATATATCGTATGACGGCGCCCTCCTGAAGGAGGGGAAGGTCGTTATAGACGCAAAGACCGCAAGGCGCTATTACGCGGAGCTTTCAAAGCTTGAAAAAAGCCTGGGCTTGAATAACGGCATAACCGTCAAAGACCTGGCGGCGCTTCCCGGGGTGGTAAGTTACGAGATAGAGGAGGCCAAGGTCGCCGCCCTATGGCCTAAAGTCAAGATAGCCCTCGATAGAGCGCTTGCCAGTCTGGGTAAGGATAGGGAGAAAGAGGGCAGGGCCCTCTACGCGGACCTAAATACCCGAGCCAGGAATATTAAATCGTTTCTTGGGACAATAAAGTCCCGCGCGCATCTTAATATCGAGGAGTACAGGCGTAAATTTAACGAGAGGATAAAAGATTTGACGGGAGGGCGCACGATCGACATAGGAAGGCTAGAGATGGAAGTGGCGATATTCGCGAAGAACAGCGATATATCCGAAGAGATAACGCGCCTCGATAACCACCTTGTCAATTTCGGTAAGACGATAGCCGAGACCGGGGAGGTCGGCAAGAAGATAGATTTTATCGCCCAGGAGCTTCACCGCGAAACGAATACGATAGGGTCGAAAGCCAGCGACTTTAAGATATCAAAGAGCGTCATCGAGATAAAGGGCGAGATAGAGAAGA
>CAZYZC010000219.1:0-2725 GCA_964650985.1 uncultured Planctomycetia bacterium
CTCGACCTTGAACCGTCGGCCAATGAGCTTATTCCAATATGCGCCGGCTTGTTGCAGGTCTTGCAGTGCAGGGCCAGATTGGAGATCTGTATCGCGCTCTCTTTCTGCACTATCCCGCCCTGCTGGTCCTGCTTGGTCTTCCTGGCATGCTTCTTTACATAATTGATGCCTTCAACCATAGCCCTTCCTTTCTTGGGATACAGGTGAAAGACCTTTCCGGTCTTCCCTTTATCCCTTCCGGTCAGGACGTAAACAACATCATTCTTTTTTATTTTATTCATTAAAGCACCTCTGGAGCCAGCGATATTATCTTCATGAAGTTCTTATCCCTCAGTTCTCTGGCGACGGGGCCGAATATACGGGTCCCCTTCGGGTTCATCTGGTCGTCTATTATAACGACCGCGTTCCTGTCGAATCTCAGCCTGGTGCCGTCCGGCCTGGTCACAGGGAAGGCGGTCCTCACTACGACGCCCTTGACCACTTCGTGGTTCTTTACGATAGCGTCCGGGGAAGCCTCTTTAATATTGCAGGTTATAACATCGCCTATATCGGCATATTTACGATTTTGCCTGCCGATCACGCCTATCATCGACGCTTTGCGCGCCCCAGTATTATCCGCAACGTCAAGTATACTTCTCATCATTATCATAGTATTACTTCTCCTTCGCTTCCGTCTTCGCTTCCGTCTTCGCTTCCGTCTTCGCTTCCGTCTTCGCTTCAACTTCTCGCGCCTTCGTTATTATCTCAACTAGTCTCCAGCGCTTCGTCTTGGAAAGCGGGCGGGTCTCCTCTATCTTGACCTCATCACCTACGCCGGCTGCGTCCTTTTCGTCATGAGCCTTGAACTTCGTCGATGTCCTTACGAGCTTGTCATAAACCGGGTGCATCGACGACATATCAACGCGCACGGTTATAGTCTTGTCCATCCTGTCGCTTATCACCGTACCTATACGCGTCTTCCTGTTGGTCCGCTTCTGGTTACTTTGTGACATTTTGCTTCTCCCTTATCACCGTCTCACATCTCGCGATATCCTTTACGGCGTCGTTTATAAGATGCGGCTTCTCTATCCTGCCGGCCTTTGCCTCGGTCCTGAAGTTATATAAAGTCTTCTTAAGAGCCTCTATTTTAAGCTTTACCTCGTCGACCGTCATATTCCTCAGCTCGTTAGCCTTTATCATTATTTATGTGCCCTCGTTATGAATTTTGTCCGAAACGGTATCTTGTGCGCCGCTATTCTCATACACCCTCTGGCTATCTCGAGCGGCACTCCGTCCATTTCAAACAGTATCTTGCCCTTCTTTATGACTGCCACCCAATGATCGGGCATGCCCTTGCCTTTACCCATCCTGGTTTCGGCCGGTTTCTTCGTTATCGGCTTATCCGGAAATACCCTTATCCAGACTTTTCCGCCGCCTTTAAGCTGTCTCATTATGGCGACTCTTGCGGCCTCTATCTGCCTGTCCTTCATCCATGAATTCTCGACCGCCTTAAGGCCGAACTCCCCGAACGACATCTTAGAGCCCCTGAACGCCGTACCAAAACGCCTGCCTCGCTGCGCTTTTCTGAATTTAACCCTCTTTGGCATCATTCCCATGTTACTTATTCTCCTCTGCCGACGCGGCTACCTTATCCAGGACTTTGTCGCCCTTGTATATCCAGACCTTAACGCCTATCAGCCCGTACGTCGTGATCGCCTCCGAAAAACCATAATCGACATCCGCGCGCAGGGTCTGCGCCGGAATGGACCCTACGCGGTAAGCTTCCCGCCTCGCTATTTCGGCCCCTCCGAGACGCCCCGAGCATATTATCTTGACCCCCTGAGCTCCTGAATCCAGGGCCGCCTGAACAGCTTTCTTCATCGCGCGCTTGTGCGGTATGCGCTTCTCCAGCTGGAAAGATATGTTCTCGGAAACGAGCTGCGCGTCGATGTTCGGATTCTTTATGTCCTTTATATCTATCAATATCTCTTTTGCGGTGATCTTGCGTATCTCTTCTTTGAGCTTCTCTATCTCGGCTCCACGGCGCCCTATTATTATTCCGGGGCGCGCGCTAAATATAAGGATCCTTATCTTCTCGCTGGCGCGCTCTATTTCGATCTTGGAAACGGCCGCGGTGGAGAGCGCCTTCTTCACGTACTTACGGATCTTCGTATCCTCCAGCAAGAGCTTGGGGAATTCCTTTTTATTGGCAAACCATCGCGACTTCCAGTCATATATGTACCCTACCCTGAAACCGTACGGATGAACTTTCTGGCCCATTATTTTTTATCCTTCACCAAATTTCTGGTTTTAATATGTTCCTTTATTTTTTTAACTTTAGCTTCTTCATCCTTCTTTATCGTGTGCGCATGCGCCTTTTGCGCATGCTCCTTATGGCCTTCAACCTTCCTCTGGTCCAGCTCGACCGTCAGATGGCTCGTCCTCTTGCGTATCGTGCTGGCCCTGCCCATCGATCCGGCCCTGAAGCGTTTCAGTGTCGGGCCGCAGTCGGCCGTCATCTTCGATATATACAGCGTCGATACATCTATGCCCTGATCCCGGCGCTTGGCGTTTGCAATGGCCGATGTAAGCAGGTCTATCGCGTGCTTCGACGCGCCTCTCTTGACCGTCATGAGTATCGCTATTGCCTCCTCGGGGTTCTTCCCTTTTATAAGAGGAAGCACCAAGCGGAACTTTCTCGGAGTAATCCGTATGTATCTTAAGATCGCTTTCGATATCATTTTAT
>CAZYZC010000220.1:0-2710 GCA_964650985.1 uncultured Planctomycetia bacterium
TCTATATTCTCAAGGCCCGTTACCTTGACTTTCCAGTACGGATTGAGGGCTATGAGCGCGTCGGACCACCAGAAGCACTGCGAGTGGACTATTCGAGCGCGGTTCGGAAGCGGAAATAATATTATCTTTAGAATAAAGCTCGAGATAAAAGCGGCGGCCGTGATTAAAGTTCCCGCTACCCAGAACGCTATGGACAGAATGAATCTCATATTATATCTGGCTATCCTTAGGTTCAAAGCCCGGGGGCGTCTTCTGCCAATTATAGCCTTTTACGGCGTCCTGATACCCCCTGTCAAAAAGCGCCTTCATCGCATTCGGATCGAAGTCCTCTTTGGATGCGGGGCGGAAGTCTCCCGGGATAGACGCAAGATTGTAGTCATTGCCCCTGTTTTGCATGAACGCATATATCCTGTAGGCATCTCCTATTCCCTGGTAATTGATCATCGTATCGAACGTGTGGCCGGCTATGGAAGACAGGTTGTCCTTGACTACGCTATACCCCGGATCGAAATAGCCGTTACGTATTATATAATATTTTCCTTTTATCTTTTTCGGGTTTACGCCGAGTTTCTTGGGATCGAGGCCGAGAGATTTCATATTCTCTTCCGCGTTCTCCAGTATCTTGTACACCGTAAATACCTGGGTTATGGTTCCTCCGTCCACATGCATCTCGTCGTAAACTTTCCCGTCCGCCTCTACATGTATGTATACAGGCGGAAATATCATCGGTATCGATGCCGAGGCAAGTATGACATCCCTGAAGAGTTCTCTATTGTTGCTTACGGCGATGGCTCCCATATCCCATATCACAAACCGCTGGGAATCAAGAAGCGCGGTGCCTACAAACAGCCGGCGGCCGCGGCGGTGTTCTTCCTCTATATTATCCAGCATCTCATCGGTTATGTATTTATCAATTTCTCTGACAAGGGGCTTACTGCTGGCAAAGGAATCCCCGAATAATACCCTTAAGGGTCCCTTGGAACGCATTATATCTTTTGTCGATATCGTGGTGTAAAACTTCTCCATCGCGCCGTCATACTCCTTCCCCAAAAAAGCGAAAGGAGCCATTATGGCTCCGGTACTGACACCTGTCACTATTTTGAATTTCGGGCGCGTTCCTTCATCGGACCAGCCCTTAAGAAGACCTGCGCCGTAAGCGCCGTTGGCGGCCCCTCCGGATATGGATAGCATCGGGTAGACCCTGTCGCCGGCGCTATCGACCGGATATTGTCCGGGCTTATCTTCGGCTATGGCATCCATAAGGCTCTTCTGAAGCTCCGGGCTGGGCACTCCCAAGACGGCGCGTATCTCCGGCATGCCGGAAACCTGCGCTTTGCCTATCAGGTCCTGCGGCACCGGATGGCGCATGGTAGCGCAGCCGGAACATGTAAGGATTAATATTGAAATAAAAAACGGCGGAAAGATACGCTTCTTCATAAAACCTCCAGGATAAGGTTGCAACCTTTTCTGTTCCAATAGATAGGTTACAACCAAGAAGGCTTTATGTCAAGAATTAGTGGCTGGCAGGCTTCAGATCCTCTTCGGTGACTATGAAGTTCTTCTGGATATTCTTCTCATACCACTCTTTTATACATTCCTCTGCGGGTTTATTCTGCGGAGTAAAACCTTTATTGCTTACGCCGCCGGATCCGGGATAGGTATTCCAATTCCACCAGTAGAGACCGAAGAACCAGGGCTCGTTCCACAACTCTTCCAGGAGCGCCTTATAGCAGTCGGCCTGGAGGGCCGGATTAGGCGCGCCCGTCCTATTCTCTTCCCACGGCTTGACCGCCGCGGTATTCACGCTGGCGTAACCGCATTCGGTGAAGAGGACCGGTTTCTTTACTTTGGCGGCCCACTCTCCTATATCCTTAGTCCATTTCTTCCAGCCCTGCCTCAGCTCCTCGTACCCTGGAGTGCCTTTTTCGGCGAGCGGGAAGTACGCGTCTATTCCGGCGTAATCGAGGTCTTCCCAGAATCCGACATTCTCGTATTCATCCCAGTTCGCGGCGTACATTATATGCCCCTTATAGGCCTTCCTTACCGCCGGAATGACCTTGTCCTTCCACATATCGGTCTTCGTAGCCGCGAATGTCAGCTCGGTACCTATGCAGAAGAATTCCGCGTTCTCCTCGCGCGCTATTTTGGCGTAGTGGATTATGAACTTTGTGTAGTTATTAAACCACTCGTCCCACTTATCTTCCGAGCTGAACCCTATGTCGGAGCGAGTGCTTTCTTCGTTGGATATGAGGTCTATGTGGGGTTTCAGCATGACGAACATCCCCTCATCATGCGCCTTCCTAATGGCGTGCCTGATGCTCTGGTCGGACGGAGTACGGTCATTTGCCGCTATCCCGGTCGAATTATACTCCTCCTGATACCATGTGGGAATTATGGCCACGCATTTTATACCTATATCGGACATCGAGCGTATGGACGCGTCCGAAGAAGGAGTTGCGAACCCGTTAGCGGACCACGTGATGTAGCTCATACCCTTATGGAACATGGGATAACTTATGAGCGCGGAGGTCCTGTTGTCCGTGGCTATGGATGTCAATATAAGGAAGGCCGCTACCAGTGTTACCTGTGTAATTAAAGTTCCGAATATCCGTTTCATTTTTGCCCTCTCCTGTTTGGTTTTTTTAACATTCCAGATACAGAATCAGAGATTCTGTATGGTTGGGTGTTTCGAGAGAAACACCCAAACCAA
>CAZYZC010000221.1:0-2700 GCA_964650985.1 uncultured Planctomycetia bacterium
CCGTCCTCTTTTATCCTCTCCAGCTCATCGAGCCTCTTTATCGACTTCTTTATAGTCTGGAAATTCGTGAGCATGCCGCCGAGCCATCTCTGGTTGACATAGAACATGCCGCACCTGGACGCCTCTTCCTTGATTATCTCCTGCGCCTGCTTCTTGGTGCCTATGAAGAGAATAGAGCCGCCTGCCAGAGAGACGTCTTTGAGGAATTTGCGCGCCTTTTCGAGGGCGCCGGACGTCTTCTCCAGATCGATTATATATATCCCGTTCTTGGCTCCGAATATGAACTTCTTCATCTTTGGATTCCAGCGGTTAGTCTCATGGCCAAAATGAACCCCTGACTCCAAGAGACTCTTGATCAACGTAGATTCTACCATTCTTCTGTTTCTCCTTGTTTTGTTTGTCCGCCTTCGTATTCAACTCTCAATAGGCTCAATACTTCGGCGGATGATATTATATCAGCAAAGTCTTATTTTGCCCCGCCAGGCATCTTCATTGACTTGGGGCGGGGTCCCGCCAAGCACCTTGCAAAACGGGTATATATTACCACATGTCCGCTGGCGGGACAATATATCTTTCATGGTTCGACATTGCTCACCATTATCCCGAGCCGTTCGACAGGCTCACGATGCCTCGAATGGTGCCGAGCAAAGTCGAGGCACAAACGAAGTGCGCCGAGGGATCATCTTATTGTATCGTCCCTGAACTGCATACTGTAAAGCCTCTTGTACAGGCCTCCTCTGGCAAGAAGCTCGTCATGCGTCCCCTTTTCCGCTACCCTTCCTTCATCCAGCACGTAAATGGTCGTGGCGTGCTTAATGGTGCTGAGACGGTGAGCTATCGCCAGCACCGTCCTGTCCTTCATCATCCTGTCTATAGCCTCCTGCACGAGGATCTCGGACTCCGTATCGAGCGAGCTTGTGGCCTCGTCAAGTATCAGTATCGGCGGATCCTTAAATATCGCTCTGGCTATGGCAAGCCTCTGCTTCTCGCCGCCCGATAGCCTGAAGCCGCGCTCCCCTATTATGGTGTCGTAGCCCTTCGGCATGGTCATTATGAAGTCGTGGGCATTGGCTATCCTGGCCGCGCGCGTCACGGCCTCCGGGTCCTTATTCTTCGAACCGTAAGATATGTTAGCGGCCACCGTATCGTTAAAGAGTATCGTCTCCTGGGTCACTATGCCTATCTGGTTCATGAGGGATCTGGCGGAGCAATCCCTGATATCGACGCCGTCTATCGCGATCTTTCCCTTCGAGACGTCGTAAAAACGCGGCACCAGGTTCACCAGGCTCGTCTTGCCGACGCCGCTCGGGCCCACGAAGGCCGCTATCTGGCCGACCTTCACCTCCAGGCTTATATCCTTCAATACCTCCTTGTCCTTGGAGTCGTAACTGAAGGATACTCCGTCGAACCTTATCGCGTCCTTTATCTTCGGCAGGTCGAGCGCGTCTTTCTTCTCGGCTACGGTGGGTTTGGTGTCCAGCGTTTCGAATATGCGGTCCGCGGCGGCCATCGCGTTCTGGTTTATGCTGTAAACGCCGGTGAGGCGCTTTATCGGCCTCATCAGCGAAAGGAGACTCGCCAGGAACGTCACGAACGCTCCGGCGGAGAGCGACCCGGAAATTATCTGTTTTCCGGCTATCCAGAGTATTATCGCCACACACGCTATCCCCGCGAATTCCGTTATCGGGCTGACCACAGCCATCCTCTTGGTCGACTTCATCGAGAGCCTGTAAAAAGCGTCATTCTGCCCGGAGAACTTCGCGGCCTCATAGTTCTCCATCGAAAATGCTTTTACTACGCGCACGCCCGATATCGTCTCCTGCAGGGTCATCGTCATATCACCCATCGTCTCCTGAGAGCGGCGCGATATGATCTTAAGTTTTTTTCCTATCTTAATTACCGGGTAGACTATGAGGACGAAGAGCCCCATACTCACCCCTATAAGCGACCACGGTATCGCGAAGATGACTTTAACGGTCATAAGTATCCCAAGATATATCAGGAGCTGCACGGGCTGGTATATGAGGTCCGTAAGTCCGGAGGATATCGCGTCCCTTATCACGGTGGCGTCATAAGTTATACGGGACATCAGCTTGCCGGTCGGGTTCTTATAATAGAAGTCCATCGAAAGGGTCAGAAGCTTCTTGTATATTACGTTCTTCACGTCCCTTATCACGCGCTGGGCCACATCATTCATGAGGTACGTCTGGCAGAATTCGAAAAAATTCTTCAGAAGCCACAACAGCACTACTATGAGCGTTATCCTGTTAAGAAGCGCCATGGGAGCCATCGCGTTGGCGGAGTCTATCAGGTGCTGTATGGGCGCGGGTATGGCTATGGTATTGGATATTATTATCTTCTTGCCCGATATGACGTTGTCCACCAGGGGTATTATCATGCCTATCGAAACCCCTCCGAACGCGGAGGAGGCCACCATGCACAGGAATGCCATGGCCAGGACCCCCATGTGGGGTATCACGAAACCTATGAGTCGTCTGTAATTTTTCATATGCGGTTTGTTATGTTACCACAGGCCGTTTTGTTTGTCGAGGGTTTTATCCTGAAATATCATACAGCCGGCAGGGCTGCAGGTGAGAGCAGGTGAGAGCAGGTGAGAGCAGGTGAGAGCAGGTGAGAGAGTTTCCCTGTTATAGAATAGTGAAATGTCCGGTTCTTTAACAAATGAAATGTCCGCTTTCA
>CAZYZC010000222.1:0-2700 GCA_964650985.1 uncultured Planctomycetia bacterium
TGATGTCCATCCCATCGGCGCCGTAAAGCATGACGCGCGGATCGGAATTCAGCACTATATCGTAACCTTCGGCCTTCGAATAGTCGGTTATGACGTTATTTATGTCGCCCATTATGCCGCTCAGCATATCGTTACGCTCTTTCATGAGCTCGTCGCGGGTCTTCAGGTCGAAGTCCTGCAGCGCCTTGAGCTTTACGTCGATGGCGGCCTGTTTTTCGGCCTTTGCCTTCTCCGACATGAGAGCCTGCTCGTCCTTCATCTTCTTAAGCCCGTCTATCATCTTCTTGCGCTCTTCCTCTTTGCTCTTGCCTTTTTCAGCCAGGACCTTTTCCGCGTCCTTGGTCTTGTAATATTCATCAAATACTTTTGCCATGAAGACATAGCCTATCTTAACTTCCTTTGCGTAAGCCTTTTCTGCAACGCCGCCTATCAAAAGGCCCGCGGCAAACATGACCACCACTGCCATAGCCATCAACTTCTTCATCTTACTCCTCCTCGGTTTAGTTTTAAAAGCCCCTGCTCATACTGAAATAAAACTCTCCGGCGTCGTTCTTGTCATAATTGGCTGAAAGCGGGTAGCCATAATCCACCCTCACAGGGCCTACCGGCGTCTTCACTCTTACGCCGAGGCCGGCGCCGGCCTTAAACTCCGACATCTTCATAAAATCCCCTGTCTTCTCCCAGACATTTCCTATATCGTAAAATATCGCGCCCTTTATTATCTTCTCATAGACGGGGAAGGTGACCTCCGCGTTGACTACCATGATCGCCTCGCCTCCGACAGGCTCATTCGATCCGGAGTCCCTCGGACCTACCCTTCTTTCCTTATACCCGCGTATCGTATTCTGTCCGCCGGCGTAGAAACGCTCATATATCGGCACCTTATGGGAATCGCCGTACGGACCTACCATGCCCGCGCGCCCCTTAAGTTCTACGACGATATTTTCAAAGAAACTGTGATACATCGCGACCGTGGCCGTTCCTTTCACAAAGTTCTTGTCGCCCATGAAGACCCCGCCTGCGTCTTCCAGGGTGCCGTTTACGAGAAAGCCTTTTGTGGGAACATACCTGTTGTCCCTGGCATCATAGGTAAGCTCGAAGAGCAGGCTCGATATCCAGTTTGAACCGTCCTCTTCCTTGATCGCCTCGGAAGCGTTCGAAACTACATTCGATATCTTGACTTGTTCCAGCTTATAAGTAGCCATCGCGTACAGCCTGTCGGTCAGCTCCTTGCCGAGCCTTAAGTCGCCGCCGGTCCTCGTCTCATCGTACATCCATCCGAGGTCGCCGGACTGGTTATGCGAAGCCCTGTAAGCGTCGAAACCGAAGAGATACGGAAAACCCAGGATCCACGGATCGGTCCAGCTTAAATTAAAGTTATTCCTTACCATACCAAGCTCCGCCTTTATGGCCAGATTCTGGCCGCCGCCGGTGAAGGTGGGAAAATTAAGGATATCGAAGTTCCTCTGGGTAACCTCAACAAACCCCACCAACATATCGATGGAGCTGTAGCCGCCGCCGAATGAGAACTCACCGGTCTTGGTCTCTTTCACGGTGACGATCAGATTCTGTATGTTAGGCACTTCTGTCGGCTCGGTATCGAAACTGACATTCTCGAAGAAGCCGAGATTGTAGATCCTCTCCTTCGAGCGCTTTATCTTGTCGCCGTTGAACCTCTCTCCCGGATAAACCCTGATCTCTCTGCGTACTATGATCTCCCGGGTCTTCTGGTTGCCGCGCACCTCTACCTTGCCGACATAGACGACGTCCCTGGGGTCGATATTTATGGATATGTCTATCTTGCCCGTCGATTGGTTTAAGTTCCTTTCGGCGTCTATCACGACATTGAGATAGCCGTACTCGAAATAATACTGCCTTATATTCACGGTATCGTTACGTACGGCGCGCACCGAGAAGGGCTTGCCGGGCTTCGACGATATCTTCGCCCACACGTTTTTGGCGGGAAGGACCAGGTCGCCGGTCACCGTAACGTCGCCTATGATATAAAGCTTGCCTTCGTTTATGTCTAAAGTTACGTCGAGGATCGTGCCGTCGTCCTTATAGTCAAGTTTCGGAGTGACCTCGACATCCAGATAACCAATATCGTCGTACATACCTTTTATGTTGTCTATATCGTCCTGCAGGGCCTCTTCCTTGAAGGTGCCGGGGGTAAAGAATATCCATGACGCGGGCCTGGTGGACATCATCTTCTTTATGACGTCTGTCTTTATGGCCTTGTTGCCGGTTATCGTTACGCTCGAGACCTTGACCTTCGTCTTCTCTTCTATGGTCACGTTTATCGTAGCTTTATTCTCGGTCTTATCCATGCTGATATCGTAATTGGCTTCAACCAGGGGATAGCCCTTCTTGACGTACATCTCTCTTATGTCGGCCATATCCTGCGTAAGGAGAGAGAGGTTCAGCATCTCATTCGGCTTGGACTTCATGGAGCTCTTGAGCTTATTCGCCCTGAAGGCCTTGTTACCGGTGAAAGCTATATCTGCTATAACGGGTTTTTCGTCCACGATAAATGTCACCGACACCCCTTCGGCGGCCCTCTCGACGTCTATCGACACGTCCGTGAAGTACTGCGTGGCGTAAAGCCGCCTTATATCCTCATTCGCGACATCCTGCGTAAATACCTCGCCGGGCTTGATCTTGACCTTCGACAGGACGGTCTCCTGGCTTATGGCCCTGTTG
>CAZYZC010000223.1:0-2689 GCA_964650985.1 uncultured Planctomycetia bacterium
AGCATCTTCGCGGACCTGGAATCGGCCACCCACTTTATGCCAAAAACGAGAGTAGCCACGAGAGACTGCAGGAAGAACTTAGGTGTAATGAAGGAGAATAGGAAGAACGCGATAGCAAGCGCCAGGTAGGGATTTATTTTTTTCATGAATAAGGACCTCCGGTCTTTGGTTTTTTCGCCTCTACGGAATTTTGTCACAGCCTCATGGGCCGCCGAAACGGTATTCAGACATTCCCGGCAGGAGGCGAGATGCGTCTCGACCTTCTTCCTCTCGTCCCGGGAAATGGTCTTATCCAGATAACCTGCTAACTTATTCGCGTCAGGATGCATAAGTCCCTCCATATATAAGACGGAAAAATGGCCTATTTTATTGCAAATATTTTAACTTTTTTTTAAGACGGGCCTTTGAACGTTTTATATAGCTTGAGACCGTCCCCTCCGGCAGATCGAGCATATCGGCTATTTCGCGGTACTTTTTATCGTGAAACAGGTGAAGCTCGATTATGAGCCGCTCCTTGGGAGGCAATTTTTCAACAGCCGTTTTGATCTCCGTAATAACCTCTTCGCCTTGGGCCTCTTCCGCCGAGACCGCCTCCGCTTTTTCTTCGTCCAAAGGTTCGGCGTCGTCCCTATCCCTTAAATATTGCACGGCGGCATTGCCGGATACTATCGCAAGCCAGCAGGATATGTCCTTTCGGTTCTTAACGGCCGAAAGCTTGCCGCCGCTCCATATGGATGTCAGCACTTCCTGCATCACGTCCTCTATTTCGTGGCGGGGCAGGGATACGCCGTACTTGCGGGCTCTGTTATAGATGGCGTCCTTGATCAGGGGCGTGTATCTGCCTATGAGCGAGTCCCACGCCGAGGCATCCCCAAGTATGCATCTCTCCACCAGGCCGGAATCGTCTTTGACCGAGACATGTTCCATGCGGACGATGGTAGCACCTATATATAGAAAAGTCAAATATAATTTGATTAAAAATCAAACATACGGTTTTCGTGAAATTCTCCATACTTTTGACTTATTCGGAAAAGGTGGTATACTTTAAGGCACGTCTTATTATCAACATAATCATAGAATAAGGGATATATGTCCACAGAAGATACCAAGGATACAGGCAGCCTGAATCACATCGATTACAGCGCCATATTCAATGCCGTAAACGACGCAATATTCGTGCACGATATCGAGACAGGGGTCATCCTGGACGTTAACCAGAGGGCCTGCGAGATGTATTGTTATTCGCGCGAAGAGTTCCTGTTGCTAAAAGTGGGCGATATAAGTTCTAACATAGATCCATACAGCCAGGAGGACGCGCTTCGCCATATTCATAAGGCAGCCGAGGGTGAACCTCAAGTTTTCGAGTGGCTATCCAAGGATAAGGCCGGCAGGTTCTTCTGGACGGAGGTCAGTCTCAAACGCGCCGTGGTGGCCGGTAAGTACCGGATACTTGCCATAGTACGGGATATAAACGACCGTAAAGAGAGCGAGGCTCTTCTCAGGCTGGCAGAATTTTCAATGGAGCGTTCGGCCGATCTTGTATTCTGGACCAATAGCGCCGCGGACATACTTTACGCGAATGAGATCGCTTACAGATCGCTGGGTTATTCGCAGGATGAGCTTTCGGACATGAGGGTCCCGGATATAATGCCGGATTTTAAAGATGGAAGGTGGAAAAAGCAATGGGAAGAGGCTAAAGAAAAAAAATCTCTGCTTGTCCAGTCCTTTATTTGCAGAAAAGACGGCTCGGTATTTCCGATAGAAATGAGCGTCAATTATCTCGAGTTCGAAGGCAGTGAGTACATCTGCGCGTTCGTCCGGGATATAACCGTCCGCAAGATGAACGAAGACCGTCTGGCCAGAATAAACGAAACGTTCCTGAGATTCGGCCCGGATGCCACAGTCAATATGAACAGCCTTACGTCACTGTGCGGAGAACTTTTGGAGGCGGATTGCGCCCTGTATAACCGCATAGAAGACGGCATGATAACGTCCTGCGGGCAATGGAATACGCCTCCCGGTTTTGAACCCGTAGACCGCGCCGAAGGGCATATCTGTTACGACGTCGTCAAACACGGCTCTCCGGAAGTATTCGTCGTTCGCGATCTCCCTTCCACCGGTTACGCCGGGACGGATCCCAACGTAAAAAAATACGGATTAAAGACTTATATGGGTAAGGCCGTATTATTCGCCGGCAGCTATATGGGGTCGCTGTGCGTGGTATACCAGAGGGATTTTGTTCCCACGGAGGATGACAAGAGGTTTATAAGCGTAATAGCTTCGGCGATCGGCATAGAAGAGAACAGGCGCATATCCAAAACCATGCTGGCCGATGAAGAAAAGTTCCTGTCCGACATATTCTCCAACATACAGGACGGGGTGAGCGTGCTCGATAAGGATATGAGGATAGTCCGTGTGAACTCAGCCATGGAGAAGTGGTACGCTCACGCAATGCCTCTGGTCGGCAAAAAGTGTTACGATGCCTATCACGGCAGAAACGAACCCTGTAAGATATGCCCGACGATGAGGACGCTTAAGAGCGGCAAGGCCGCTTACGAGACGGTCCCCAAGACCGGACCCAGGGGGGAGGTGGCGGGATGGTTTGACCTCTATAGTTTTCCCATGATGGATTCCGGTACGGGTGAGCTGAAAGGGGCGATCGAATATGTACGCGATATAAGCGAGAAGA
>CAZYZC010000224.1:0-2684 GCA_964650985.1 uncultured Planctomycetia bacterium
GTGAGCTTCGGATATAATAATCTCGTGAGCGATTTCAGGGCCATACCCGTGATGAAAGAGCTGGACTATCCCGTGGTATATGACGCGACGCACTCGGTCCAGACGCCCGGAGGCATGGGCGATAAGTCGGGAGGGGACAGGAGATTCATAAGGTATCTGGCCCTTGCGGCTTTCGCTTGCGGAGCCGACGGCATATTCGTAGAGGCGCACGAAGATCCGGACAGGGCGCCCAGTGACGGGCCGAATATGGTCAAGCTGTCGGATCTGGAAGCTATATTAAAGAAGGCAAGGCTCGTCAGGGAGGCGGTGTCTTAAAATGCCGAAAGCTATAGCAAGAAGAGTCCTTACCATAGAGCGTGACGCTCTGTCGGCCCTGATCAAAAAACTGGATTCAAATTTTGAGAAAGCCGTCGACGCCGCGTACAGGATAAAAGGAAGGGTGGTAGTGACCGGTATGGGAAAACCCGGTTTTATAGCCCAGAAGATATCCGCGACGCTCTCATCCACCGGAACACCCTCCTTATATCTGCATCCGGCCGAAGGCCTGCACGGCGACTTGGGCCGGGTCACCAAGGACGACCTCGTCCTCGCCCTTTCCAATTCGGGCGAGACGGAAGAGATAATAAAGATGCTCCCTATAGTAAGGAAGATAGGCGCGAAGCTCGTAGCCATGACCGGTAATCTGAAGTCGACCCTGGCCGGTGTGGCGGACTACACGATCGATGTTTCCGTTAAGCGCGAAGCGTGCCCGCTCGGGCTGGCCCCAACCACCTCCACTACCGCGATGCTCGCGATGGGCGACGCGCTGGCGGTGGCTCTTTTGGAGAAGAAGGGTTTTAAGGAGAAGGATTTCGCCTTTTACCATCCCGGCGGCATACTGGGCAAGCGCCTGATATTGAAAGTGTCCGACATAATGAGAAAAGGCCGGGAGAACCCGATAGTCAGGGATTCGACGCCGGTGAAGAAGGTCCTGGTCGCGATAACCAGATCGCGCGCGGGATCGGCAAGCGTAGTGGATAAGGCCGGCAGGCTGGTCGGGATATTCACCGATGGGGATCTCAGGCGGAATCTGGAGACGGGGACGGACCTCATAAATAAGAAGGTCGGAAGTGTAATGACCAGAAATCCTACGGCCATAAAAGCCGACCGGCTCGCGGCCGAGGCTTTCGACATACTGCGCTCTAAGAAGATAGACGAACTGCCTGTAGTGGACGATAGGCACCGGCCTATAGGTCTTTTGGACGTCCAGGATCTCCTCAAGGCAGGCCTGGTATGATATCCCCGGATATCCTGGAGCGCGCGAAAAAGGTAAAGCTCCTTATATTGGACATAGACGGCGTTATGACCGATGGCCGTCTGGTATATTCCATCTACGGAGATGAGCTTAAGTTTTTCGACGTTACCGACGGCTTCGGCGTAAGCCTGTTAAGGGCCGCCGGAATCCCGAGCGTCATAATCACGGCAAAGAAGTCGCGTATAGTTACACTGAGAGCCCGCGACATGCGCGTCGCGAAAGCCTATCAGGGTTACCTGAATAAGCTGATACCGTTTGAGGATATTTTGAAACGTTTTAAGATTACCCCCGAAGAGATCTGTTTTATAGGGGACGATCTCATAGACATACCGGTATTGAAGAGGGTCGGATTCGCCGTAGCCGTCCATAATGCTGTTGCGGAAACCAGAGACGCGGCCCATTACGTCACTTCCAGGACCGGAGGCCGCGGCGCCGTGCGCGAGGTATGCGATATCATATTGAGATCCCAGGATAAATGGGAAATGGCCGCCGGAAAATTTACAGGATGATTCTGTCGAGTGCCGTATGAAGTTTAAGCTAAGGCGTTACGTTCTGTATTATCTGGCCAGGTGCCTCGCTTTTCTGGTATATATAATGCCGCTCTCGGCAGCTATGGCCCTTGCTGACGCCATAGGGCTTTTGGCGTTTTTGACGGCGCGTAAATACGCCGGGATAACGCTCGAAAATCTCCGCTCGGTATTCGGCCGGGAGAAGACTGAAAAAGAGATACAGGCCATCGCGCGCCGGGTATTTAAGAATATCGCGAAGAACGCCGTGGAGCTTGTGAGGTTCCCGAAGATCTCAGAATCCAACATCGATGACATCATTACGATGGAGGGAAGCGAGATACTCGACCGCGAGTTTTCCAAAGGCAAGGGCATAATCATCATCACCGCCCATATCGGCAACTGGGAGATGATGGCGATAACCTTGAGGATAAAGAACTATCCCGGCGTCGCGGTCGGCAAACGGATATATTTCCATAAATACGACGAATACCTGAACAGCCTGCGGCGGCATCACGATGTGCACATAGTCTACAGGGACGAGTCACCCCGGAAGATACTTAAGATATTGAAGTCCAACAGGATAGTAGGCATAGTGGCAGACCAGGACGTCGATTCCGTAGAAGGTGTGTTTGTCAATTTTATGGGCAGGAGAGCGTATACGCCTTCCGGCCCCGCGGTCCTGGCAAAGGTTACGGGAGCGCCGCTGGTGCCGGTCGTCGTGATAAGAGACGGACGGAAGCACAGGCTTATAGTGAGTGAGCCGATAGAGCTGGCGGATACCGGCAACAAAGAAGCCGATGTGGTCACCAATACCCAGCGGTGGTCTGACGTCCTGGAGGCCTATATAAGAAAGTATCCGGACCAGTGGGTATGGATGCACA
>CAZYZC010000225.1:0-2659 GCA_964650985.1 uncultured Planctomycetia bacterium
TAAGGCGGACAGATCACTTGTTAGAAAAAGCGGACATCTTGACTATTTAGCTACAGGTGAGAGAGTTTCCCTTGATAATACCGCCTTTAAATGCTATAATTCCCCCATTATGGACAAGCTAAGGGTCGGGGTAGTGGGCGTAGGGCACCTGGGATCGATACATACCAGGGTGTATTCAAGGCTCAGACATGTAAAACTCGTTGGTGTTTGCGATTGTAACTTGGAGCGCGCCATCGAGATAGGTAAAAAATACAAGACGGCCAGTTATTCGGATTACGAAAAGCTGTTCGGCAATGTAGACGCGGTATCCATAGCCGTTCCGACCAGCCTTCATTACAATGTGGCCAAGGAGTTTTTGAAGCATAAGATACATGTATTGATAGAGAAGCCCATCACCAAGACCCTTTCCGAAGCCGACGAGCTTATCGATATCGCTAAGGCCAACGACCTGATTCTCCAGGTGGGCCATATCGAGCGCTTCAATTCCGCGGTCCTCGCCATAGAACCGTACCTTAAGAAACCGAAATTCATAGAGTGCCAGAGGCTCGGGCCCTTCCATAAGCGCGTAAAGGACGTCGGCGTAGTCCTCGACCTCATGATCCACGATATAGACATAGTGCTGGGCCTGATGAAACAGGACGTCATAAATATCGAGGCCGTGGGATTGTCCACCATATCGGACTACGAGGACGTGGCGAACGTCCGCCTCACCTTCGAAGACGGCACGATAGCCGACATCACCGCCAGCCGCGTCACGAAAGACGCCGTAAGGAAGATGCGGATATTCCAGGAGGACTCCTACGTATCCCTGGACTACGTGATCCAGGAGGCGGCCATATTCAGGAAGACCGAGGACAAGATACTGAAAGAGAAGATAAAGATAATCAAGAAAGAGCCCCTCAAAAAAGAGCTGAAATCTTTCATAGACTGCGTGCGCAACGGCAAGCGGCCGGTGGTTTCCGGCGTCGAGGGCAGACGCGCGCTTCAGGTGGCGCTGGCGATAGTCGAAAAGATAAAACATGCTTAGTTACCCTGTTAAAGCTTACCCTGGGATTTTCTCTGAAAATTTCAGGGCCGAACCTTCCCGATAATGGCGCCTGCCAGGAAGATCCTCATAGTGTGCGGTGAGCCCTCCGGGGACCTGCACGCCTCCAATCTCGTAAAAGACATAAAATCGCTGGACGGATCCGTGCGCTTCTTCGGCATGGGCGGAAACCTCTGCAAAAAAGCCGGCATCGATATAGCGTTCGACATCTCGGACCTCGCGCTTGTGGGCCTGGTCGAAGTCCTGAAGAAGATATTTACCGTCGGAAAAGCCTACCGCGCGGTCCTTAAAAAGACGGACGCCGAAAAACCGGATCTCGCGGTGCTGGTGGATTATCCCGGATTCAATTTAAGGCTGGCCGGGGAGCTTAAAAAGAGATCCATCCCCGTCGTATACTACATAAGCCCGCAGGTATGGGCCTGGGGCCGGGACAGGGTCAATATAATAAAGAGATGCGTGCGCAAGATCCTCGTATTCTTCAAATTCGAGGAGGAGCTTTATAAGACATATGGCGTCGACGCACAGTTCGTAGGCCACCCGCTTCTCGATACGGTGAAGATGTCGATGGCGAAGGAAGATTTCCTGAAAAAACACGACTTGTCATGCGATAAACCGGTATTGGCAATACTGCCGGGCTCACGGAAAAACGAAGTAACGGCGCTCTTGCCGGTTATGGCTGCCGCGGCGTCTATAATAAAAAAGTCCGGCGCCGATATCCAGGTCGCCATCTCCAAACACCCGGATCTTGACGCGGAATTGTACCGGAAGGCGATAGAAGGCCGCGATATAGGCGCGAAGCTTGTTGAAGGCGGGACGTACGACCTCGTCGGATCGTCGGACCTTGCGCTCGTAGCCTCCGGCACGGCAACGCTCGAGACGGCCATCATAGGCACGCCTCTTGTGATAACGTACAAGGTAAGCCTCGGGACCTACATAGCTTATAAGATCGTCGCAAGAACGCGCTTCCTGGGCATAGTCAATATAATAGCCGGAAAAGAGATCGCCCCCGAATTCCTGCAATACGAGGCTACTCCGGAGAATATCGCGGCTAAGCTCTCGGAACTCATCCGCGACAAATCCAAGCTCTCCGCCATGCGCGCGGAACTGGCAAAAGTCAAATCCTCTCTCGGCTCCCCCGGCGCGTCGATGCGCGCCGCCCGCTCAACTCTAGAATTACTCAGTAAAACTGACCAATAGCCATGGATTTCCAAGGGGGAAACGTAGTTTCCCCCTTCTGGCGTTCGCGGGAACCTGAACATCTACAAGGTAACCCGCTCACTGTAACCCCCTTCCGTATATGTATAGGCTAGGGAAAGAGACGCGTGTTTCTTTACTAAGGGAAGGGAAAACTTTTTCCCTTCCCTTGGCCATCCTCAGGCTATTCTAACCTGGTTAGAATTGGCAGGTTAAAAAGACTTGGGTAGTGAATTTCACCGCAAAATTTACGGCTCAACCCACGTGGCCCGGGTAGCCTTTTTGCTCTGTAAAAACTTTATTCGGGCGGATAACGCCAAAAGAACCGCCAGGGCTCGTGCTTCATATTGCGACAGAAAGCCTAAGTGCGCGGCATAGCGAGCACATTGAAAATATCAAGACTTTTGTGAGGAGAAAAAC
>CAZYZC010000226.1:0-2643 GCA_964650985.1 uncultured Planctomycetia bacterium
CGAATGGGAAAAGGCGTAAGCACCTTTTTCTTCAGGCAGTAACGGAAGCTGTGCCTGCAAATAGTTTCAATATAGAAAGAGACCTCGGGGAACAGCCCCTGGAGAAGATCATGGCCTTGCACGGATTGAAGGCCCATGACCTCGTGGCAGTATCCACAGACCAGATCACTCACAAGATGGTCGGCCGCGCCTTGAAAGGCAGGCGGCTGACGCCGAATGTCCAGTCCAAGATCCTCAAAGCCGTTAACAAAGCTTCCGGAAAACGATACCTGCTCAAAGATCTTTTTAATTACTGATAAAAGAACAGCTACCTTTCTTCGATGGTAAATTCGGGAAAACGGTCGCTGTCCCTATTTTTGGGAAATTCAGGAATTGTTTATTTTAATTTTTATCGGGCGTGATCGCGTTTGCGGTGGTTTTGATAATATCAAGTATGCCGGCCATTGTGAGGGGCTCGCAGGGCTGGGCCAGCGTAGAGACCGTCGGTTGGGCTAGGGAAGAGGTTGAGGGATTCTGAAGCTGCATAGTCGCTTCGGGCCTCATCTCTTTTTGGCCGACGCTTTCTTTAATAAGTCCATTGAGTTCCGTTTCCCGCTTTTCTATCGAGGCAGGGGAAACCTCAGCGTTTGCGTAAGACAGCAACATAGCGGCGAACATGATTGTGAGAAATACTCTGCTTAAGTGGCTCATAAATCACCTTTAGGCGTATATGTAGCTTTATTATGCTCTAACATAAGTATAACACATATTTCGAAAAAAACAAGTTGCGCACGATTTTTAATGATAAACATACGCGATATGTGATATCGTATATAAAAAATGGGGCAGATGACAAATTTAAGGATCGTTCCTAAGAAGATATATGTTGTGACCGGTTTAGTAATATTATTAACTGTCGGTTACGCATTCGCCGCGGCAAAAATTCCATTATTCCGGATCCTTCGCGAAAGCACGGCCGATCTCCTGGTGCGGCAGAGGCACTTGATAGCGCCTTTACCCGCGGCAATAAAGGATATTACCATCGTTACCATTGACGAAGAGTCCCTGAAACGGCTTCGTCAGCGGTGGCCTATGAGCCGCGGTATATACGCCGCTCTTCTTAGGAAGCTATCGCCGGAAGGAGCGAAGCCGTCAGCCATCGGCATGGACCTGTTCTTTTCCGGGCCAAGCGAGATCCCCGAAGATGATTTTCTTCTGGCGGAAGCTCTGAAGAAATCGGTGAAAACGGTGATCGCCAGTTATGTCAGCCAGACCGGCACGATAATCGTCCCGGAAGACATGTTAGCCAGGTCTGCTGCCGGAGTGGGTTTTGTGAGCGCTCCGCGCGATCACGATCTGGTCGTCCGCGAAACGTATCCCGCCATGCGCCTTACCGGCGGCAGTTTTGTTTACTCTTTTCCGCTTTTGACATATGCCGAAGGCAGGGGCATAGAAGTCCGCGATGGGATGTGGGGGATACCGCTGGATCCCGTCAGCGGGACTGTACGCATAAATTATTTTGCGAATCTTGAGGATTTTAAGACCATTCCGCTCTGGGAGGCGCTCGTAACGCCTGAGGCGGAGAGTCTTTTTAATGATAAGATCGTGCTTGTGGGAACGATAATGGAGATGCACCACGATGTCTATCCGACGCCGCTTGGTATAATGCCGGGAGTCGCCATTAACGCCAACATATTGATGAACCTGATGTCAGGGCGATGGGCCGTACCGCTGTCGCCATGGATCATGTTCCCGGCGCTCCTTTTCGGGGCTCTTGCGGTAAGCGGCGCTACATACCGCTTTGGGGTATTGAAAGGCGCCGCTGCCGGCGCGTGTCTGGCAGGCGGAGCTTTTCTTCTGGCGTCGGCAGGCATCAGGTATGACCTGATGTTCGATCTCTTCGGTTTTGTGCTTATGGTCACAGCGGCTTTTACAGGGGTTTCCATATGGATGGGCCTCTCGGCGCTTATCGAGAATACGAAATTAAACAGCCTGGCTATGACGGACGGGTTGACGGGCGCTTTCACGTACCGTTATTTTGAGCTGATACTCGAGAGGGAAGCGGCTCTGGTTCGCGGCAAGAGAGCTCTCTTATCGCTGGCGATCTTCGATATAGATAAGTTTAAGAATATTAACGATACCTACGGCCATGGCGCGGGCAATGACGTCCTCCGCGGCGTAGTGGCGGCCATAAAAGACCTTGTTCCGGCGCACGGCGTTGTCGCCAGGTTCGGCGGCGACGAATTTGTGGCCGTTCTGCCCGGCGTCCATTCCGAAGAGGCGCGCGAGATAGCCTCAGGGATCATCAAGGCGGCCAGGACCCTTGCTTTTGTGTGGCTGCCTAAAGACGCCGTGATCACCGTCAGCGCGGGCGTCGTGACAACAAAATCTTCTACAGGATCTACGGGAAAGGACCTTATAAAGGCCGCGGACGCCGAGCTCTATAAGGCAAAAGCCTCCGGGAAAAACAGAGTATCCGCGGGCGCGGCTTAACTTTTTCAAGAAAAAACCGGATTAATATAAACATGGATCGTACATTTAAATTTACTCTTATAAAGGGCCCGGATGATCCGCGCCTGGCCCCTTATAGCTCCCTTAAAGGCAAGAAGCTTGAAAGCGAAGGTATCTTTATAGCCGAGGGGGAGAAGGTCGTTAAGAGCATGG
>CAZYZC010000227.1:0-2566 GCA_964650985.1 uncultured Planctomycetia bacterium
CTTCCTCAAAGCCGGTATTCTTCAGGTCGTCCAGAAGCTTTATAGTCCGGTCGTGACCCTGCGCCTTGTAACACTTATAGATGACTTTTCCCAATTTTGACTTGACCATGGTATCGTTTATGAAATCCATATCTTCCGGGAGGAGCATGTTAAACATGACCCTTCCGACCGTGGTATCGATGATCTTTCCTTTAACCTCTACCTTGATCTTGGCGTGAAGCTCTGTCTCGTCGTCCTGGTAAGCTATCAGGACCTCGTCCGGGGAGCTGAAGGCCCTGCCCTCGCCTTTGGCGCCGGGTTTCTCTTTCGTCATGTAGTAGCATCCCAGGACTATATCCTGCGTAGGGGCCGTTATAGGCCTGCCGTCCGCGGGAGAGAATATATTGTTGGTTGAAAGCATAAGAAGTTTGCACTCGGTCTGCGCTTCTATCGAAAGCGGCACGTGCACGGCCATCTGGTCGCCGTCAAAGTCGGCGTTAAACGCCGTACAGACCAGCGGATGTATCCTTATGGCGTTGCCCTCTATCAATATGGGCTGGAATCCCTGTATACCGAGCCTGTGGAGCGTCGGCGCGCGGTTCAGCATTACGGGATGGTCCTTAATAACATCATCGAGGATATCCCATACCTCGAGCTTGGCCTTCTCGACCATCTTCTTGGCGCTCTTTATGGTATGTACAAAACCTTTTTCCTTGAGCTTCTTTATTATGAACGGCTCGAAGAGCTCCAGAGCCATCTTTTTGGGAAGCCCGCATTCGTTGAGCTTGAGCTCCGGCCCGACCACGATTACCGATCTGCCGGAATAGTCGACACGTTTTCCGAGAAGGTTCTGTCTGAAACGCCCCTGCTTGCCCTTCAGCATATCCGAGAGTGATTTTAGCGGCCTGTTGCCGGGGCCGAGAACGGCCTTACCATGCCGCCCGTTATCGAAGAGCGCGTCCACCGCCTCCTGCAGCATCCTCTTTTCATTGCGTATTATTATCTCCGGAGCCTTGAGCTCCATGAGCTTCTTTAAACGGTTATTCCTGTTTATAACCCTGCGGTACAAATCGTTCAGATCGCTCGTCGCGAACCTTCCGCCGTCAAGCGGTACGAGAGGCCTTAAGTCCGGGGGTATTACCGGGAGGGTCTCAAGTATCATCCATTCGGGCCTGTTTCCGGACCCTCTGAAAGCCTCAACAAGCCTTAAGATCTTATTCCCTTTAACCTGCGTATTGTCCGACTTAGAATCCTTGACCTCGCGCTTTATCTTGGCGGACAACTTGTCGAGATCCACCTCTTTTAAAAGTTCTTTTATGGCTTCGGCCCCCATCTTAGCGGTGAACTTCTGCCCGAACTTATCGCGAAACTCCTTATACCTCTCTTCCGACAGAAGCTCCATCTTCTTAAGCGAAGTCTCTCCCGGATCTATGACGATATACTCTTCGTAATATACGATCTTCTCTACCTCGCGGGAGGTCAGTCCTAAAAGCGATCCCAGGCGGGAGGGCATGACCTTAAAGAACCAGACGTGCGATACCGGGCAGGCCAGGTCTATGTGCCCCATTCTCTCGCGCCTGACGCTGGAACGGGTCACTTCTACCCCGCAGCGGTCGCAGGTTATCCCTTTGTGCTTTATCCGCTTATACTTTCCGCAATTGCACTCGTAATCCTTGGTCGGCCCGAATATCCGCTCGCAGAATAATCCGTCCTTCTCGGGCTTCAGGGTCCTGTAATTTATGGTCTCGGGCTTCTTGACTTCTCCCTTCGACCAGGACTTGATGACCTGGGGCGAGGCTATCTTTATCGTTATCGCATTAAAGCGATTTAAATCTTCTGTCATTAGTCTACACTTTCTTTGGGAGGATCCTTCTTTTCCAGTTTAATATCCAGCCCCAGGGACTGCAGCTCCTTTATGAGCACGTTAAAAGATTCCGGCGTGCCGCACTGCAGCTTATTGTCGCCCTTCACTATGGCTTCATATATCTTGGTACGCCCTACGACGTCGTCGGACTTTACCGTTAAAAGTTCCTGCAGGGTGAACGCCGCGCCATAGGCCTCAAGCGCCCAGACTTCCATCTCGCCGAATCTCTGGCCTCCGAACTGCGCCTTTCCGCCGAGAGGCTGCTGGGTGACGAGCGAATACGGGCCTATCGAACGGGCGTGTATCTTATCGTCGACCAGGTGCGCGAGCTTCATCATGTATATGTAGCCCACCGTTATCTTCTGGTCGAATTGCCTGCCGGTAAAACCGTCATACGCGGTGACCTTGCCGCTGGCTATTTTGACCTTGGAATCATTCTTATTATCGGCCTCTTTCATGGCGGCGCGTATCTCGGTCTCGGTCGCGCCGTCGAATACCGGCGTGGCTACCTTGAATCCGAGGACCTTCGCGGCCCAGCCCAGATGCGTCTCGAGTATCTGTCCTACGTTCATACGGCTCGGTACCCCGAGCGGATTCAACACTATCTCGACCGGCGTCCCGTCCTCGAGAAAGGGCATATCCTCTTCCGGACGGATCTTCGCGACCACTCCATTGTTACCGTGGCGCCCGGCCATCTTATCGCCTACTGATATCTTCTTCTTG
>CAZYZC010000228.1:0-2565 GCA_964650985.1 uncultured Planctomycetia bacterium
GAGTATCACGAATATCGTCACCCCTGTCCAGAGCCTTGCTTTATGTGTCATAGCCGGTCTTTCGTTTCGTAATCCGTAACCAGTAATTCATGACCGGTAAAATGTATCGCTTCGCGATCTTTAATAGCAAGGTCCGAAGGACACAACTTACTAGTTACTAGTTACGAGTTACTAGTTAATAGTTACTATCCTTACAACCTCATCGACCGCCTGCCTCACCGTGAGCTTTCCGGTATCGATCGAATGGTCGGCCTTGGCGTAGAAACTTTTGCGTTTCGCCAGGAGATCCCTTATCCTGCGTTTCGGGTCGTCGACGTTGAGTAGGGGCCTGTGCTTATACTTCCTGGTGCGCGACAATATGACGTCGGCCTCGGCCGTCAGTGATATGACGACGCCCGAGGACTTAAGGTTGATAATATTCTCCTCGCGGAGGACCGCGCCTCCGCCCGCGTCTATGACCAGGCCCTCACCGGCGGATAACTCACGTACTACATCGGATTCGACGTCCCTGAAGTACTCCTCGCCGGAATCGGTGAATATCTCGTTTATCGTGCGCTTTTCGCGCTTCTCGATCAGGCTGTCGGTCGAGACGTACTTCATCTTAAGGCGGTTCGCGGCTTGTGTAGCTATCGTCGTCTTACCGGTGCCCATAAATCCCACGAGAACTATATTCCGCATCGCAAAAGCCTCCCAAGAAGTCAGGGTCTTGGGCTTAGCAGCAGTACTGATCTTTTACCCTAAACCCTATATTCTAAACTAGAATTTTTTGACTTGCTTCAGATATCCGTCAAAGTTCCGCTTCATCTCGCCGATCGAATCGCCTCCGAACTTCACTATTAACGCATCCGCTATCTCAAGCGCCGAAACGCTCTCCCCCACCACGCCGGCCGCGGGCACCGCGCATGTATCGGATCTTTCTACGGACGCCGCGGAGCTCTTCTTCGTCTTCATGTTTACGCTCGGAAGAGGCTTCCTGAGGGTCGCGATGGGCTTCATCGCCGCCTGTATTACTATATCCTCGCCGTTGGTCATACCGCCTTCCAGCCCCCCCGCGTTATTCGTCTTCCTGAAGAACCCCCTGGGGGTGCTAAAGAATATGCCGTCGTGTACAGTCGAGCCGGGGGCCGAGGCGGAGGCGAACCCCATTCCGAAGCTAACTCCCTTTATGGCCTGTATAGACACAATGGCCATCGAAAGCCTGGCGTCTAACTTTCTGTCCCACTGGGTATGACTTCCCAGGCCCGCGGGCACTCCGCTTATTATTATCTCGAATATTCCGCCCAGGCTGTCGCCGGATGCGGATGCGCCGTCTATCTCCTTCTGCATGAGCCGGGAAGCCGCCGGATCGGCGCATCTGACCGGTGACTTCGACGCCATGGTCTCTATCTGACGCGCCCCCAGGCCTTTGATCCTGGCCTCAACGCGCCCGATCCGCACCACGTGGCTCGTCACGAATATGGCGAATTCCTTAAGAAGTATCTTGGCCAGCGCCCCGGATGCGACCCGCGCCGCCGTCTCTCTGGCGCTCGCCCTCTCCAGAATATCCCTGGCGTCCTTTGTATTGTACTTAAGGGCTCCGGCAAGATCCGCGTGCCCCGGACGCGGGTCCACAACGGCCGGAAGCCTGTCTATGGACTGGTCCGCGTTATCTATCAATAAAGCTACGGGGCTGCCTATGGTCCTGTTATTCCTTAAACCTGAAAGTATATTTACCTTATCGGATTCTATCGACATGCGCTTACCCCTGCCGTAACCGAGCATCCTCCTGGAGAGCTCGGCGTCGATGAGCTTCTTATCGACCAATAAGCCGGCAGGAAGCCCGTCCAATATCGTGAGCATGCACTTCCCGTGAGATTCACCGCTTGTCAGGTACCTGAGCATAATAGCCTCCCTTTATATCATCCCGTGGAACAGCATCCGGAGTATCTTATCCCCCCAGAACATCGAAGTAACGGCCGCCAGCGACAGATATGGCCCGTACGGCATAACGTTCTGGTCGTTCTTTATCTTCAATACTATACCCGCGACCGATCCGAACAGCGGGGCGATGAAGAAAGTCAGGAGCGCCAGCTTCCATCCTAAAAACGCGCCTATCATCGCCATGAGCTTGACGTCGCCGCCGCCCATCGCCTCTTTCCTGAATACCATCTCCCCGAAAAACCCCATTAGATATATGGAGCCGCCTCCGGCCAGGGCTCCCAACGCCGATCCTATCAAAGCCTTATCCCATGACGCGGCGGAGATCATGCCCGGGAATATCGCCGCGAATACCAGCCCCACGGCAAGGCCCCCTAAAGATATTTCATCCGGTATCTCCTGTATCTCAAAATCAACGAAAGTCGCCACTATGAGCCCGGCCGACAAAATGCTGTACCCGGCGAATTTCGGGCTCGGGCCGAACGCGATAAAGAGCGCCACCGCCAGGAAAGCGGTAATGACTTCCACAATCATATATCTGGGGCTTATGAGTGTTTTGCAAAACCTGCATTTCCCCATAAGGATGAGATAGCTTAATACCGGTATGTTGTCATACCAGTGTATCGGTTTTTTACATTTCGGGCAATG
>CAZYZC010000229.1:0-2551 GCA_964650985.1 uncultured Planctomycetia bacterium
GAAAGTCCGCGACATAATAGCCTCGGTGGGGCTCCTGCCGAAATTGTTCAAACGGATAAAAGAACTCGAATTCAGGATAAAAAAGATAGAGAATAAGTGAGCCCTCGACGCGATCCACACGCAATAGACAATCTTGTGCTTCGACATTGCTCAGCACCGTTTCGGTCGAAGCATCGTGAGCCTGTCGAACGGCTCGGGATCATGGTGAGCAGTGTCGAACCATGAGCAGTCAAAGGACCGTCAGGGACCAGGTCGTTTTAAAAGGCGTGGGGCTTCAGACCGGAAGGCCGGTCTCGATGACCCTGAAACCCGCTCCCGCCGGAAGCGGCATAAATTTTATAAGGACCGATCTTCCGAATAAACCCCTCCTCAATATAAACTCCTTTTCGCTGGACGCTGCCGGTTCCGCCGAACGAAGAACGTCTCTGGCCGCCGGCCCCATGCAGATACAGACGATAGAGCATCTGATGGCGGCCCTTTCGGGGTTAGCGATAGATAACATATCGATAGAGCTTGACAGCGATGAGCTGCCCGGTATGGACGGCAGCGCCAAAGATTTCGTCGCGGCCATCAGAAAGGCCGGTACCGCGGAACAGGCCGAGTCAAGAAGAGAGCTGGAGATCAAGGAACCCGTCTGGTGCCGTGACGGAGATAGTTTTATAGCCGCGTTCCCGGGAGATGGCTTTAAGGTGTCATATACCTTAAGCTACCCGGCCCCCGCCATGGGGACCGCGTACCTGAGCCTGGCGCTGACCGAAAAGATATTTGAGACGGAAATCGCCCCTGCCAGGACTTTTTGCCTGGAGGAAGAAGCGGTCGAGCTTATTAAAAGAGGCCTGGGTAAAGGGGCAAATTATGATAACACGCTGGTCCTGGGCGGGGCCGGCCCGGTAAAGACGTCCTTGAGATTTCCCGACGAACCGGTCAGGCATAAGGTGCTGGATCTCGTAGGAGATCTCTATCTTTTGGGGATGCCGATAAAAGGCCATATAGTCGCGATAAAGAGCGGCCATAAACTTAACATGGAGTTGGTCAGGAAACTTAAAAAAGGAGCTTAAGAGATGGGAGACATAGCGAAGGAAATAAAAGGAAAGGTGCTCGATATAAACGTGATACAGAGTATCCTCCCGCACAGGTATCCGTTCCTCATGGTCGACAGGATACTCGAAGTTACCGATAAGAAGGTGATAGGCATAAAGAATGTAACGATAAACGAGCCGTTCTTCCAGGGCCATTTTCCCGGACATCCCATAATGCCGGGGGTGCTTATAATGGAGGCCCTGGCGCAGGTGGGCGGGGTCGGCGCGCTTAACATGAAGGACAACTTAGGCAAGCTGGCGTATTTTCTGGCTATCGATAACGCCCGTTTTAGGAAGCCCGTACTCCCCGGAGATACGCTGCGCCTGGAAGTGGAGCTATTGACGACCAAGCTTTCGGTCATGAAAGTCCACGGGGTGGCTAAAGTGGGCGACGACGTCGTAGCCGAAGCCGATCTTATGTTCGCGTTCGTTACGCCAGGCGGAGAAGGGAAGAAGTAGAATGGCAAGGATAGGTCTTGTAGCCGGCGCAGGGAAACTTCCGGTGATATTTTCCGATATGGCTAAGGCCAAAGGCGACCAGGTAATAGCTTTCGGCATAAAGGGCATAACCGACGCTCGGCTCGAGGAGAGCGTTGACAAGATGCACTGGCTTATATGGGGGGACATGAAGAAGGCGATGATGCTCCTCCTGATGGAGAGAATAAAGAAGATAGTCCTGTTGGGCAAGATAAGTAAGGAGATGGTATTTAAGGATACCGGGTCGCTCGACGCGGAAGCAAAGATGGTGATGGAAAAGATGGGCGACAAGAAGGATTACTCGATATTGAGCGGCGTCGCCGGCGCGCTTGAGAAAGTCGGCGTGGAGGTGATCGACCCGACGGTGTATCTGAAGGCCCTTGTGCCTTCCAAAGGCGTTCTTACCCAGCATGAGCCCTCCGATAAAGAGATGGAGGACGTAAAATACGGCATCGCCGTCGCCAGAGAACTGGCCAAGCTGGACATAGGGCAGACGATAGCCGTTAAGGATAAGACGGTCATAGCCGTAGAGGCCGCCGAGGGCACGGACGAGACGATATCCAGGGCGGGAAAGCTCGTCAAGGACGGCTTTGTGGTGATAAAGGTGGCAAGACCCGATCAGGATATGAGGTTCGACATCCCGCTTGTAGGCCCGGACACTTTAAGCTCCATAGAAAGGGCCGGCGGCACAGTCCTGGCGCTTGAGTCTAACAAGACTTTCCTGATGGACAGCGAAGAGCTAATAAAACGGGCCGATTCAAACGACATCTCCGTCGTTATAGTATAGGCCCTGCTCCGCAATAAATCCTCACCCCGCAGAATGCTTCGCAGAGATTACAATATGGGTAAATATTTTTTGATCTCGTGGGCCGTTATCTGTATCCTGTAATCTTCCCACTCTTTCCTCTTGTTGATCAAAAATCTCGAGAAGATATGCTCGCCCAGGGCCTCTCTGACTATGGAGCTCTTCTCGGTCTCCGAGATGGCTTGGGATA
>CAZYZC010000230.1:0-2546 GCA_964650985.1 uncultured Planctomycetia bacterium
CTCCTCCCGTGAAGGTCATGACTATGGATTCTATAAGAAATTGCAGCATGATATCGGACTCGCGCGCGCCTATCGCTTTTCGGAGACCTATCTCTCTGGTGCGCTCGGTGACCGACACGAGCATTATATTCATTATGCCGATGCCTCCTACCAGAAGCGATATCGCGGCTATGGAGCCCAGAAGCATAGTCATAGTCTGTGTGGTCTGCACCAGGGTCTCCTGGATATCGGCCATATTACGGATCTCGAACGTTTCCTCTTTATTCTTATCGAGCTTTTTACGCTTCGTTATCAGCTCTTTCACGGAATCCTGAACCTCGTCCATTAAAGACGGATCACTGACCTCGACATCTATGGAGTCCACATACTGCTTGCCCAGAAGGCGGTACATCGCGGTAGTTATCGGTACTATCACGATATCGTCCTGGTCATGCCACATAGTGGTGCCCTTGGTCGGCAATACGCCTATCACCCGGAAATTTATGCGGTTTATCTTTATCATCGAATCTATAGGATCAGCCTCCCCGAATATCTGTTTGACTACGGTGGCGCCTATCACGGCTACCCGGGCGCGCATGCGTGATTCATCCTCCGTAAAGAACCTGCCCGCGACCGGAACGGCGGCCCTCATTTTGGCGAAACTTACCCCGACTCCCTGCGTCTTCGAGGACCAGTTCTTGTTGCCGTATGCGACCTGGGCGCGGCCGGTCACCGACGGAGAAACCTTCTTCACGCCCGGAAGCCTCGCGATGGCGTCGACATCCTGGATGGTAAAACGCGTGATCGCGCCGGCCTCCAGCGCCACCCCGTGCAGCTTGTGGGACCCGGGACGCACCGTAAGAAGATTCGAGCCCATCGACGCGATCGTCTTCTCGATGGATTCTTTCGCTCCGGTACCAAGGGCCAGCATGGCTATTACCGCCGCTACGCCTATCAGGATGCCGAGCATGGAGAGCGTCGAGCGCATCTTATGGGAAACTATGGCCCAGAACGCCTGCCTGAAATGGTCCAAAACCTCGGCCCTCCTTATTTCCTTTGTCGGCGTGTTCAATATGGCGTTCATCGTTATATTTGACGGCGTGGAAGTTATTTTCGCGCTTCTGGTATCCGATATTATATTGCCGTCGCGCATGCGTATGATCCTCTTCGCGTACTTCGCGACTTCTTCTTCGTGGGTGACCATTATTATCGTCTTGCCGGAATCGTTTAAGCCCTTAAATATTCCCATTATCTCGTTCTGACTTTTGGTGTCGAGATTTCCGGTGGGTTCATCGGCGAATATTATCGGCGGGTCGTTTACCAGCGCTCGCGCTATGGCTATACGCTGCTGCTCGCCGCCGGACATCTCGTTCGGTTTATGCTTCGCGCGCGGAGCAAGGCCGACCTCTCTTATCTTTTCCATAGCTTTTTCTTTAAGATGCCTCTTGCCGGCATATACAAGCGGCAGCTCGGCGTTTTCAAGGGAGGTTATCCTTGGCAGGAGGTGAAATTGCTGGAAGACAAAACCCATGAGATGGTTTCTGAGCAGGGCGAGTTGGTTATTGGATAGCGAAGTCACCTCTCTTCCGGCCAGTTCATACTTTCCGGAGTTAGGCCTGTCGAGCAATCCCAAAAGATGCATGAGCGTAGATTTGCCGGACCCCGATGGGCCCATGATCGCCAAAAAGTCACCCGCCTCTATCGTTATGGTCAGCCCGTTTACGGCGGTTACGCCGGTGTGGCCCATCTTATAGGTTTTGCTTACACCCTTTAAAGATATCATTTTCCTCTTCTTCTGGTCGGCATGAGGGGATTTGTGGCGCCGGACGGTTCTTTTGACAGCGTATATTTCTGGATTACCTCAATTATCCTGTCGTCGGCGCTTAAGCCCGATAAGATCTCTATGTTATTATCGTCGGAGATCCCGGTCTCGACGTTCCTTTCGAGGGGCTTGCGGTCCGGCCCTGCGCTCAAAAGGACGTAGCTGCCGCTTTCGCCTTTCTTTACCGCGTCGACAGGTACCATCAGTATGTCATCTTTGGATTTTTCTATTATATTCACCGTGGCCGTCATGCCTGAACGGAATACTTTCGGCACGGACTCCGGTATTATATCCACCTTGTATATCGTCACGTTATTAACGATCGTCGACTCATAATATATATGGTCGACCTTCCCCTGCGCCTTGATCTCGGGATACGCGTCCAGGCTGATCGTGACATTCTGGCCGATACGTATGCCGCCGATGTCGGTCTCATCGACCTGCGCCTGGACGATGAGGCGGTCCGACAATACGAAGACGGCGTCGGCCGAGGTGACGATCTGCCCCGGCTCATCCTGGCTGACGATAACCTCTCCGTCGATCGGCGATATCAAAGGTGTCGGCTTATATACATCCTCCCAGTACTTCATCGCCTCCGGGCCGCGGGCCCTGGCTGCGTCCAGAAGGGCGGCCCGCTCGGTCGAGCTCATCCATGCGAGGTTTTGTCCCGCTTTTACAAAATCGCCCTCTTCTACAAGTATCGCGTCTATGCGCCCGTTTATCGGCGGCTTTATCTCCAGCCTGT
>CAZYZC010000231.1:0-2538 GCA_964650985.1 uncultured Planctomycetia bacterium
ATGCAATATGGCGGTATTGAAAAAGAGATAACCTCTTTAGTGGAGAGGGCCGTATCACTGGCGTTCGCGGGCCGTTCTATCGAGCTGCTTTCCCCCGAAAAAATTAAAATATCCCTCGAGATCCCAAAGGACAGGTCCCACGGCGACCTATCCACCAACGTAGCCATGAAGCTCTGTTCGTACTTTAAATCTTCCCCGATCGATCTCGCCAATAGCATAATCGCCTTTATAATGAAAGAGATCTCCGCCTCCGGGGGTTCGATCGGCAAGGTCGAAGCCAAACATCCCGGGTTCATAAATTTTTTCCTTAGCCCGGAGTACCTCATGCGCGTGCTCCTGGACATAAAGAAGACGGGCGATAATTACGGCAGATCGAAGATAGGGCGAGGAGAGCGCCTTCAGGTGGAGTTCGTCAGCGCAAACCCTACCGGCCCCCTCACGATCGCTCACGGAAGGCAGGCGGCCATAGGAGACAGCCTCGCCAATATACTCGAATTCACAGGTTACAGGGTTACGCGTGAATACTACCTGAATGACGAAGGCACCCAGATGGACATCCTGGCCAGGTCGATCCAGGCCAGGTACCGAGGCCTTCTGGGGATGGAGGAGAATTTTCCGGAGGACGGGTACAAGGGCGCCTATATTTACGATATTGCAAAAGATTTTGAGAAGAAGTTCGGAAAGAGATTCGCCGGCCATGCGGATATAAAGCCCTTCAGGGAGTTCGGGCTTAACTGGCTCCTAAAGGACATAAAGGAGGACCTTAAGGAATTCGGAGTAAGGTTCGACGTCTGGTACAGCCAGAAGAAGCTCGGCTCTTCCGGCAAGGTTAAGAAGGCCCTGGACCTTCTTAAGAAAAAAGGGTATATCTTTGAGCAGGAGGGGGCGACATGGTTCCGCTCCACCGATTTCGGAGACGACAAGGACCGGGTCGTGATAAAGACCGACGGCTCGAAGACGTATCTCGCGCCCGATATCGCGTACCACCTTGAGAAATACAAGCGCGGTTTCGACCGCATAGTGGATATATGGGGCCCGGACCATCACGGTTATATCCCGAGAATGAGGGCGGCCATACAGGCCCTCGGTTTTCCGAAAGATTCCATAGACATATTGATAGTGCAGCTGGCTACCCTTTATAAGGGCGGGGCGGTGGTGTCGATGTCTACCAGGGCGGGAGAGTTCATAACGCTCCGTGAGGTCAGGGAAGAGGTCGGCAAGGACGTCGCCAGATTCTGCTTCATCATGCGCAGGCTCTCGAGCCATCTCGATTTCGACCTGGATGTAGTGAAGAAGGAGTCGATGGAGAACCCGGTTTACTACATACAGTACGCCCACGCCAGGATCTGGTCGATACTCGAAAAAGGGAAGTCCGCGCCGAAGAGCGCGGCCTTTGATCCCAAGCTATTGAATTCACCGGAAGAGACGGCTCTCCTCCGGGCGTTGAGCCAGTTCCCGACCGCCGTCGCTTTGGGCGCAAAGACCCTGGAGCCGTACACCGTCCTGCAGTACCTCAATGACCTGGCCGGGCTCTTCCATTCCTTCTACAATAAACACAGGGTGGTCAGCGATGATCCTCGTCTTACAAGGGCAAGGCTCGTTCTCGTTGACGGCGTCAGGATAGTGCTCGCCAACGGCCTGCGTTTACTCGGAGTATCATTACCGAAAAAGATGTAATGTTCGACTCTATCAAAATCTATCCTAACGAAGAGATAGATGTCGAGGGCCTCAAAAAAAGGCTCGTCGAATACGGGTATCACGCCGCCAAACAGGTCGCCGAGGAAGGGGACTTCTCAAGCCTCGGGGACACGCTTACGATATATCCGGTAACTTTCGAATACCCTCTAAGAATAGAATTCCTGCACTCCAAGGTCGAGCGGATAAGGTCCGTCGATCCTATAACCTACGACCCCATACAGGACCACACGGCCGCCATAATACTCCCCATAAGCGGGCTGGCCAAAAAGAGGATACGGCGCCGGGAGGCGGAGGCCGCCGAAATATCCCCCATAGATAATTTTATCGACATAGAGGCCGGCGACTATATCGTTCACGCCGACCACGGCATAGGCAGGTATCTGGGCGTCGAACGGATAAAGGTCGACAAGACCCACGAGGAGCATCTTGTCATAGAGTACGCCGATAAGGACAAGCTCTTCGTTTCCTTCTCGGACCTGGACAAGATACAGAAGTATCTCGGCTTCGAGAAGAGGCTCCCCAAACTTCACAGGCTCGGCTCGAAGCTCTGGAAGGCCGCCAAGGAGAGGGCGGCGAAAGGCGTATATAAAATAGCCGTAGAGCTTCTGGAGTTACAGGCCAAGCGCCGCGCGCTCCAGGGGCATGCTTTCGGCGCGGATACCGAATGGCAGGGCGGCCTGGATAAAAGTTTTCCGTATATCGAGACCCCCGACCAGTCCAGGGCGATCGTCGAGGTCAAGAAGGATATGGAGGCCGCCAGGCCCATGGACCGCCTCCTATGCGGAGATGTCGGATACGGCAAGACGGAGGTTGCCATAAGAGCGGCCTTTAAAGCGGCTA
>CAZYZC010000232.1:0-2509 GCA_964650985.1 uncultured Planctomycetia bacterium
CAGGAGACTCATAATCTCTTGGTCCAAGGTTCAAATCCTTGTGGGCCCACCATGTTGAAAGGCCTTTCCGGCGTTATTTGCTGGAAAGGCCTTTTTGTTGAATGGGCCCACAAGGATTTGAACGGGAAAAGGGGTTTTAGGGGAAAGCACCCTGCTTTCCCCTAAAGAGAATAGCTTTACTGCAAAGGAAGGGATGACAGTCCCGCCCCAAAGCTATGACGAATTGAGGCGGGACGCCATAAGGGAAACCATTGGGTTTCCCTTATGGAGAGCGACATCTATCGAGTGCTGTCGCGATGTGAAAATCCTTGTGGGCCCACCATCCTTCGACGCGCGAAAAAACCTCTCCAGTTTATCTAGAGAGGTTTTTTTGCTTGCTCAGGATGTGGTGAGCAAGGCCTTCGACTACGCTCAGGCCGCACCGAATCACATGTCATATAGGCCATACTAACTGCCATAAGTCAAGGCAGTATCAGCAGATTTAAAAGAAAAGAAATACTTGACAAGTGTACGTCAATGACGTATACTTGTTATGTAGGAGGTATATGGAACTTGTAGAAACGCCTATTTTTACCAAGAAGATAATCGGCATTCTATCTGATGATGAATATAGCGAGATGCAATGGTTGTTAGCAATTAATCCTGAGGCGGGTCCGGTCATCCCCGGAGGCGGCGGGATACGGAAATTGCGATGGAGAGCTTCCGGCAAAGGTAAAAGCGGTGGGATTAGGGTTATATACTATGTATATGCGCGAGATCAAAAAATATACCTTTTGTATCCATACAAGAAGTCAGGACAGGCGGATCTGACGCGTAAGCAGCTAAAAGCACTAAGAGAGTATGTAAAGGATGGTGTGCTATGAAAAATAAGGAATTTGAGGGTTTATTAGCTAGCATTAGTCAGGCCAGAAAAATACACGCGGGTTCGCTTAAGGCAGGGCGTGTTACTAAGTTTAATCCCGTTATGGTCAGGAGTATCCGCTTGAAGCTTCATGCGTCTCAGGCGACCTTTGCTCATATGATCGGGGTTAGTATTGATACTTTGCAAAATTGGGAGCAAGGCCGCAGGAGACCCGATGGTCCAGCGCTGGCGCTGCTTAAGGTAGCCGAGGTTAACCCACGGGCTGTTATAAAAGCTTTGCATGCGTAATAGCGAAATGAGAAAACACCAAATCCACCGCGTAATTTCAAAAGATTTTTGCGTTGTAATGCCAGCAAAATTAAGGTATATAAAGCCAGATAGGTAAATGTCCGCCTTAGCAGGTGGACATTTTGCATCAATTTGCACTGCAAAGAGTTACGGCTTTTTGTAATTAAAATGACCGGACATGGTTCGCGCCTTTAGATATGTCCGAATACCTCTCTAAAACTCGCCTCTCTGATTTTAGACCATTCAACTTCGCTTAGGGTCTATCCTGAGCCTGTCGTCCCTCGGCAAAGCTCGGGACGACCCTGAGTTATATCGCTCAGGATCGAAGGGTTGAAGGATAAAAAATCCTTGCTACTTATGGCCAATAATTATATAATGAAATTCACAAATTTAAAGGGTTTATTCAGGGCTTTAGGACGCGTAGCTCAGTCGGTTGGAGCACTGCGTTCACATCGCAGGGGTCACAGGTTCGAGTCCTGTCGCGTCCACCATCCGCCTTCGCCATTAGCAGTTGGGCGGCAGAAGGCTTCGGCGGATGAGTCCGCCGAAGCACTCAGCCTACAGCGCGTTGAATGCGAAGGCGGACCATATACCGGAAAACAATTATGACTCAAATAGAAGAACAGGTTAAGCTGCTCGTCGAGCTGCAGGAGCTCGATACTCACATCCGCAGGATGGAGGAGGAGATCGAGTCGGTTCCTGTTACGATCAAGGATATGGAGGCGGAGTTTCAGGCAAAGACGGCAAACCTGAAGAAGCTGGAGGATGATTCCAGGTCCTTAGTCCTTAAGCGCAAGGAGAAGGAAGGCGAGCTGGAAGCCAAAGAGGGCAGCATAAGAAAGTATCAGGCCCAGCTCAACCAGATAAAGACAAACAAGGAATATTCCGCGCTGCAGGACGAGATAGGGCGCACGAAGGCCGACGGTTCCATCATAGAAGAGGATATAATAAAGATATTCGACGCCATAGACGCGAAGAATAAAGAGATATCGACAGAAAAAGAGGTCGTCAAGACGGAAGAGGGAAAGCTCGGGGAAGAGAAGAAGGTGCTCGAGGCGCGGGCCGTTTCCGTGAAGTCCGAACTGGATGGGGTCATGGCGAAGCGCTCCGAGCTGGCGGCCAGGGTGGACCCGAAGAACCTGTCAAAATACGAAAGGCTCCTTAAGAACAAGGACGGCCTTGCGATAGTCCCGATATCGAACGAAGCCTGTCAGGGCTGCTTCAGGATATTGCCGCCTCAGGTGGTAAACGAAATAAAGATGTATGAAGGACTTGTCGTCTGCGACAGCTGCGCGAGGTTATTGTACATTGCCCCGCCTGAGGAGTGAGATAGACATGGCGGCGGGGTCCCGCCGCAAG